>DATMTO010000001.1:0-6593 GCA_035564055.1 Rhodocyclaceae bacterium
GATGTACCACCCTAGACTAATCGAAGCCCCCTACCCGATCCACCGCCGCCAGATCAATGGCACTTTTTCGGGGATAAACGGTTTGCCTACGCTTGTAAATCCTTGGGGAGCGGGAAAACCACGTTTTCCTCAATACCGGCCAGCGGCGACACCTGGCCTGCGCCGAGTGCTTTGAGGCGCTCGATGACGCCCTCGACCAGCACCTCGGGCGCTGAAGCCCCGGCGGTAAGGCCAACGCGGGCATCGGCCGGAATCCAGGCGGGATCAATCTGCTCGGCACCATCGACCAGATAGGCCGGGATACCCAGATTCTTGGCGACCTCGGCAAGCCGATTGGAGTTCGAGCTGTTCTTGGAACCAACCACGATGACCACGTCGCTCTCCCTGGCCAAGGACTTGACCGCATCTTGGCGGTTTTGCGTGGCGTAGCAGATGTCGTCCTTCTTCGGGCCGACGATGAAGGGGAACTTGGTCTTGAGCGCGGCGACAATGCCGGCAGCATCGTCGACGGACAGTGTGGTCTGGGTCACGTAGGCCAGTTGCATGGGATCGCGGACTTCGAGCCTGGCGACATCCTCGACACTTTCGACCAGATACATGCCGCCGCTTGACTGGCCCATGGTGCCTTCGACCTCGGGGTGACCCTTGTGGCCGATCATGACGATCTCACGGCCCTGCTCGCGCATCTTGCCAACTTCGACGTGTACCTTGGTCACCAGCGGGCAGGTGGCATCAAACACGTTTAGGCCACGCGCCTCGGCCTCCGCGCGCACGGCCTTGGATACGCCATGGGCACTGAAAATCACGGTGGCGCCGGCCGGCACCTCGTCGAGTTCCTCGACAAAAACCGCGCCCTTGGCCTTGAGTCCGTCGACCACGTATTTGTTATGCACGACTTCGTGGCGCACATAGATCGGCGCACCGAATTTTTCGAGGGCGCGTTCGACAATGGCAATGGCGCGATCGACACCGGCGCAGAAGCCGCGGGGGTTGGCGAGGATGATCTGTTGCATATCCAAATATTCCTATTGCGAAGCCTGACTACTCAACCCCCCATGTCTTTTTGGGGACCGGATAGGGAGGGCGCCGATGGAGGGGCCTATATCACCCCAATAACATCTACATCAAAGCGGACCGACTTGCCCGCCAGCGGATGATTCAAATCAACCAGCACCGAGTCCTCGGCCACCTCACGGATCAGGCCACTGGCCTGCTGCCCGGGCTTGATCGCCATGGTGACTGCCTCGCCGATCTCCAGCCGGGCCTCGGCAGGAAACTCACTGCGCGCCAAGCGCCGCACCAGTTCGGGATTATGCGCGCCGAAAGCCGTCGGCGCCAGTTCGAAGCTGCCCTGCCCCGGCGTGTTCATGCCGATCAGGCGGTCTTCCAGCGGCGGCGCCAACTCGCCGGTGCCGAGTTGGAAGGTGGAAGGCTTGCTGTCCATGGTGCTGACCAACTCGCGGCCTTCGCATACTAGGCGATAGCGCAGGGTCACCAGACTATCGGCGCGGACAACATCAGCCATGCGACTTGCGGCTCTCCAGCAGTTGCTGCAGCAGCATCAGAATCACACCCAGGGTGATCGCGCTATCGGCCAGATTGAAGGCCGGGAAGTGGTAGCCCGCTGCATGGAAGTCGAGATAGTCGATCACGGCGCCAATACGCACGCGATCGATAACGTTGCCGATCGCGCCGCCGAGAATCAGGGCAAACGCTGCCGGCTGCAGGCGTTCGGCTTGGTGGCGGCGAATCATCACCGCCAGCCAGACCGAAATGACGGCGGCGAGCACGATGAAGAACCAGCGTTGCCAGCCGCTCTCGCTGGCCAGGAAGCTGAAGGCGGCGCCGTGGTTGAGCACATGCACAAGATTGAAGAAGGAGGTGATGACCACGCCTTCGCCATAGGTGAAGCTCGCCACGATCAAGCCCTTGGCGAACTGGTCCAGGGCGATTACGCCCAGGGCCAGCGCGAGCCAGGCAAAAAATCGCCCCTGCCTACGCATGGTTGCGCTTCTCACCAGCGCCGTAGAGATTGCTGGTGCAGCGGGCGCACAGGGTCGCGTGCGTCGCATCGTGACCGACATCGGCACGCCAGTGCCAGCAACGTTCGCACTTCTGATAGGTCGTCGGGACGGCTTCGATCTTTTCCTCGTCGGCCCGAGTCACGATGGCCTTGGAAGTAATCAGCACGAAACGCAGATCATCATCGAGTGAAGCCAGCGCATCGTACTTAGCGCCGCTTACCTTGATCTCGACCTCAGCCTGTAGCGATGCGCCGATCTTGCCTTCGGTGCGCAGATCTTCAAGCACCTTGGCCGCGTCGGCACGGACCTCGCGAATCAGGGCCCACTTGGCAAGCAGTTCGGTTTCGCCACTCTGTACCGGCAGCGGGTACCAGGTCGTGAGCATGACGCTATCTATGGCCTCATTGCCGCCCTTGAGGATGGCCCAGATTTCCTCGGCCGTGAAAGAGAGGATCGGCGCCAGCAGGCGCGTGATGCTTTGCAAAATGTGCCACAGCGCGCTTTGCGCGGCGCGGCGTGCACGAGAGTTTTCGCCGCTGGTGTAAAGACGATCCTTGAGGATGTCGAGATAGAAGGCGCCGAGATCCTCCGAACAGAAGCTCTGCAGCGCCTGCACCACCTTGTGGAATTCGTACTTGTCGAAATCAGCACACACCCTGCCCTGCAGCTCGCGCGTCATCGCCAGCGCATAGCGGTCGATTTCCAGCCACTGCTCGGCCGGCAGCATGTCCTTGGCCGGATCAAAATCGACGGTATTGGCGAGCAGGAAGCGCAGCGTGTTGCGCAGGCGGCGATAGGTCTCGACCACGCGCGCCAGGATTTCCTTGGAGATGGAGAGTTCGCCCGAGTAATCGGTCGAAGCCACCCACAGGCGCAGGATGTCCACGCCCATGCTGTCGGCCACTTCCTGCGGCGCCACGACGTTGCCCTTGGACTTGGACATCTTCATGCCCTTGCCGTCGACGACGAAGCCGTGCGTCAGCAGCGCCTTGTAGGGCGCGCGGCCGTCGATGGCGCAACCCGTCAGCAGCGAGGAATGGAACCAGCCGCGATGCTGGTCCGAGCCTTCGAGATAGAGATCAGCGGGATAGGCGCAATCGTCGGCGTGGCTGTTACGCAGCACCGACCAGTGCGTGACGCCCGAATCGAACCACACGTCCAGCGTGTCGCTCATCTTGCTGTACTGCGCGGCCTCATCGCCAAGCAAAGTCTTGGGATCGAGCGAGAACCAGGCCTGGATACCCTCCTTCTCGACCAGCTTGGCCACTTGTTCGAGCAGCGCCGGGCTGTTCGGATGCGGCTCGCCGGTTTCGCGATGCAGGAAGAAAGGAATCGGCACGCCCCAATTACGTTGACGCGAGATGCACCAGTCCGGACGATTGGCGATCATGGCGTTGAGACGTGCCTCGCCCCAGGACGGGAAGAACTCGGTCTCGGCGATGGCCTTCAACGCATCGGCGCGCAGGTTCGGCGAGTTCGGATTCTTGTCGTCCTGGTCCATGCGCACGAACCACTGCGTGGTGGCGCGGAAGATGATGGGCGTCTTGTGGCGCCAGCAATGCGGATAGCTGTGGCGCAGCTTGGCGTGTTTGAGCAGCGCTTCCTTTTCAGTCAACAATTCGATGACCTTGGGGTTGGCTTCCCACACGGTCATGCCGGCAAAGCGCGCCACCGTGCTGATGAACTTGCCGTCGTCGGCGACAGGATTGTCGACCGGCAGCTTGTACTTGAGACCAACCTGGTAGTCGTCCACACCGTGCGCCGGCGCCGTATGTACGAGGCCGGTACCGCCCTCGGCGGTGACATGCTCACCGAGAATCCATGGCACCTGGCGATCGAGGAAGGGATGCTCGAAAAGCTGGCCTTCGAGCGCCGCGCCCTTGACGGAGCCGAGCACCTTGCCGGAACCGATTTCATAGCGTTGCAGACAGGACTCCGCCAGATCGTGTGCAAGGATCAACAGGCCAACATCGGTTTCGATCAGGTCGTAGTCGAACTCGGGATGCGCGCTGATGGCCTGGTTGGCCGGCAGCGTCCACGGCGTAGTGGTCCAGATCACGGCACGGATCGGTGCGCTGACTGTTACGCCAAACGCCTTGGCCACCGCAGCGTTATCGACGGCGTTGAAAGCGACGTCGATCGCATCCGAGGTCTTGTCCTCGTATTCGACCTCTGCCTCGGCCAGTGCCGAGCCGCAGTCCAGACACCAGTTCACCGGCTTCAGACCGCGATAAACGTAACCGCGCTCAAGCATCTTGCCGAGCGCGCGAATCTCGTCGGCCTCGTTGCGGAAGTTCATCGTCAGATAGGGGTGATCCCAGTCGGCCAGCACGCCGAGACGGATGAAGTCCTTCTTCTGGCGCGCCACCTGCTCGCCCGCATAGGCACGCGCAAGCTCGCGCACCTTGTCGGCTGGCAGGCCTTTGCCGTGCTGTTTCTCGATCTGGTGCTCGATCGGCAGACCGTGACAGTCCCAGCCCGGGATGTAAGGCGCATCGAAGCCGGACAGCGTCTTGGAACGAACGATGATGTCCTTGAGGATCTTGTTCACCGCATGGCCGATGTGAATATCGCCATTGGCGTAGGGTGGACCGTCGTGCAGGATGAACTTGGGACGCCCCTTGGCGGCGGCGCGAATCTTCTGGTAGAGCTGGCGCTGCTGCCAGTCGGCCACCCAGTTCGGTTCGCGCTTGGCCAGATCGCCCCGCATCGGGAAGGGCGTGTCCGGCATGTTCAAGGTTTTGCGGTAATCACTCATTGTTTTACTCGTCCAGCTCTTTGTGCCACTCACCCGTGGCCTGAGCATTCAAAAAATAATTTCGTGTGTCCTCGACGTCGCGCGCAATCTGCGCTTTGAGTGCATCGAGGCTTGCGTACTTGGCTTCGTCGCGCAGCTTGTGATGGAAGTTCACATGCACATGCTGACCGTAGACGTCCCGATTGAAGTCGAGCAGATGTACTTCCAGCACCGGTTTCAGCCCTTCGGCAATGGTCGGGCGCACACCGACGCTGGCGGCGCCGAACACAGTCTTGCCGAGGCCGTCGACCGTTACCGCGTAAATGCCGGACAAAGGCAGGCGGCTGCGCGCGTGCTGCACATTGGCAGTCGGAAAGCCCAGGGTACGGCCGATCTTGTCGCCATGCACCACGCGCCCCGACATGAAGAAGGGACGGCCGAGGAAATGTTCCGCGCGCATCAGATTGCCGGCGCCCAGGGCCGCGCGGATTGATGAACTCGACACGCGCTCGCCGTCCGTCTCAATGGTATCCATCGCTTCGACAGCAAAGCGATTTGCCACACCGGCCTGTTGCAACAGCGCGAAATCGCCGCTGCGGCCTTTGCCGAAACGAAAATCGTCGCCGATCAGCAGATGACGCACACCGAGGCCGCGCACCAGCACCTGCTCAATGAACTCGTCCGCCGTCAGACTTGCCAGCCGGGCATTGAAACGGCAGACATAAACCTGATCGACACCGCACTCCGCCAGCAGCTCCAACTTTTCGCGCAGCCGGGTCAGGCGCGCCGGCGCAGCGGCCGGGGCGAAGTACTCGCGCGGATGCGGCTCGAACGTCAACACCGCGGCCGGCATGGCGGCCTTTCTCGCCTTGGCGATGAGGCGCTCCAGCATGGCGCGATGACCGAGATGCACGCCATCGAAATTGCCGATGGTGAGCACCGTCGCAAACTGCGCCTGCTGGGGGATGCCGCGGTAGATGATCATGCCGGAAGGAGCTGAGGAAAATCCCTAATCAGAACCGGCAATTATATCAGCCGCAAGCCCTCAAACCCTTACCAGCAGAGCCTGCCAGCCGGACCGGAGTGGAGACAACAGTACAGCCTTGGCGCGGGGCCGCCCCAAGCCAAGGCGGCACGCGCCGGATGGCGCAATTTGAACAAACGAGAGACCGAAGAGCCCTTTAATTGGGGAGCGGCAAAACCGCGAACCGAGGTCACCTCCTTCCCAGGGAAGGAGGATGGGAGGATGGCTAAAGCTTCGCTATCTTGGACTTGGCCAGCGGCGGATTCTTGGCGAAATAGCGCTTGATGCCGCGCAGGATGGCCTCGGCCATCCTGTCCTGGTAATCCTCGTCGGTCAGCTTGGCCTCTTCTTCGGGATTGGAGATGAAGGCGGTCTCGATCAGGATGGACGGAATGTCCGGCGCCTTGAGCACGGCAAACCCCGCCTGCTCGACCTCGCCCTTGTGCAGGGTATTGATCCCGCCAAGCTCGCCCAGCACCGATTTGCCCAGCTTGAGGCTGTCGTTGATGGTCGCCGTCTGCGACAAATCCAGCAGCGTCCGTGCGAGGTAGGGATCCTTGACGCCGATATTCACGCCGCCGATCAGGTCGGCCGCGTTTTCCTTGTTCGCCAGCCAGCGCGCCGCCGTACTCGATGCGCCGTTTTCCGACAGGGCAAAAACACTGGACCCGCGCGCCGTCGGCTTGACGAAGGCATCGGCATGCACGGATACGAACAGGTCAGCGTTGACGCGGCGCGCCTTCTGCACACGCTGGCCGAGCGGGACGAAGAAGTCGCTGTCGCGCGTCAAGACCGTACGCATGTTCGG
>DATMTO010000002.1:0-8065 GCA_035564055.1 Rhodocyclaceae bacterium
ATTGGCGCTCCAGCCTCCCGGGCTCTAGTCATCCGCCCACAACTGGGGGTGAAAAACTGGCTTGGTACTTGACTTGCAAGGGAAAGCTGCCCTAAAATGCCCGGCTTTCCACTGCTCCAACACGGCAGTGCGCCAGCCAACGGGTGCGCTGTCATTGAATTCCAAGGGAAGTTGTCAAAGACGCCCGAGGAAATTCCAACGAATTTACATAGCAGAGTCGTATATGAAAACCTTTTCCGCCAAGCCGCATGAAGTCAAGCGCGACTGGTTCGTCGTCGACGCGACCGACCTCGTGCTCGGCCGTCTGGCCTCCCAGATCGCCCTGCGCCTCCGTGGCAAGCACAAGCCCGAGTACACCCCGCACGTTGATACCGGTGACTACATTGTCGTCGTGAACGTCGACAAGCTGCGCGTGACCGGCAACAAGGCACAAGCCAAGAAGTACTTCAGCCACACCGGTTTCCCGGGCGGCATCAATGAAACCAACTTCACCAAGCTGCAACAACGCTTCCCCGAGCGTGTGCTCGAGAAGGCCGTCAAGGGCATGCTGCCCAAGGGCCCGCTCGGCTACGCCATGCTCAAGAAGATGAAGTGCTACACCGGTACCGATCACCCGCATACCGCCCAGCAGCCCAAGGCTCTGGTCGTCTAAGGAACTGAACAATGGCAACTCCTAACTACTACTACGGTACCGGTCGTCGCAAGACCTCCGTCGCTCGTGTGTTCCTGAAGTCCGGTTCCGGCAAGATCGTCGTGAACGGCAAGCCGCTGGATGAGTTCTTCTCGCGCGAAACCGGCCGCATGGTCGTGCGTCAGCCGCTGGAACTGACCGAACACAGCACCACCTTCGACATCATGGTGAACGTCCATGGTGGCGGCGAATCCGGCCAAGCCGGCGCTGTCCGTCACGGCATCACCCGTGCCCTGATCGAATACAACGCTGAACTGAAGCCTGCCCTGTCGCACGCCGGCTTCGTGACCCGTGATGCCCGTGAAGTCGAACGTAAGAAGGTCGGCTTCCACAAGGCGCGCCGTCGCAAGCAATTCTCGAAGCGCTAATCGCGCTTCTCGAATTCAAAAAAGCCGCCTTCGGGCGGCTTTTTTGTTTTGTGCCACTGGGGCTAGAGGGAGTGTAGTTTCGCCGCCGGGCCGCGAGTTTGCGTAACTTCAGGCGAAACGGTCCGCGCCGGAGGCGTAAGCCGCACATGCGGCTTCTACGGAGTTGCCCGTGATTTGGGAGCGGCTTAGCCGCGAACCGGAGTCACCCTCTCCCTTGGGGAGAGGGCCGGGGTGAGGGTGGTAATATTCCCCCTCTGTATCTGGAGTCGATGATGAGCAACAAGATCAAGGTAGGTATCGTAGGCGGCACCGGTTATACCGGCGTCGAACTGCTGCGGCTGCTGGCCCAGCACCCCAATGCCGAGCTGCATGCGATCACTTCGCGCGGCGAGGCGGGTACGGCCGTGGCCGACATGTTCCCGAACCTGCGCGGCCATGTGAGCCTCAAATTCACCGATCCGACTTCGTCTTCGCTCAAGGACTGCGACGTGGTGTTCTTCGCCACCCCCCACGGCGTGGCCATGAAGCAGTCGCAGGAGCTGCTCGCTGCTGGCGTGCGCATCATCGATCTCGCTGCCGACTATCGTCTGCAGGACACTGCTGCATTCGAAAAGTGGTACGGCATGCCGCATTCCGAGCCGGAGCTGCTCAAGGAGTCGGTCTACGGTTTGCCTGAAGTCAATCGCGAAAAAATCAAAGGCGCCCGAATCGTCGGTAATCCCGGCTGCTATCCGACCGCGACCCAGCTCGGCTTCCTGCCGCTGATCGAGGCCAGCTGTATCGATCTCAACACGCTGATTTCCGATGCCAAGTCGGGCGTTTCCGGCGCCGGTCGCAAGGCCGAGGTGCATACGCTGTTTCCCGAGGCATCAGACAATTTCAAGGCCTACGGTGTGCCCGGCCATCGCCATTTACCGGAAATTTCCGAGCGCTTGTCTGCAGCAGCGGGCAAGCCGGTCGGCCTGACCTTTGTGCCGCATCTGACCCCGCTGATCCGCGGCATCCATGCCACGCTCTACGCCCGTATCACGCGCGAAGAGGACTTCCAGGCGCTGTTCGAAAAACGTTATGCCAACGAACCCTTCGTTGATGTGCTGCCGCCCAAGTCGCACCCGGAAACACGCTCGGTACGCGCTTCCAATACCTGCCGCATCGCCATCCATCGTCCGCAAGGTGGCGATACGCTGGTGATCCTGTCGGTGATCGACAATCTGGTGAAGGGTGCGGCCGGGCAGGCCGTGCAGAACATGAACATCATGTTTGGGTTCGACGAATGCGCTGGCCTCGGTCAAATTCCGGTCTTGCCGTAAAGGCGCGGCGGCTGCGCAGCCGCTTCGGGATTACTGCGCCGCGCCTGACGGTACGCACGCATGTGCCCTGGCATTGGCGCGCCGCCAGCGTCATCATCATCACGGCGGCCTCGCTGGCGCTGGCGGGCTGGATCTATGATGCCGGACGCAGCATTGCCGGTTTCAAGAACTCGGCCATGGATACGCTCAAGAATCGCGCTGCCGATCAGGAGGAGGAGCTGAAGGAGCTGCGGGCTGCCGTCAGCAGCGCCTCGGCGCGCCTGCAAATCGAGCAGGCCGCGCAGGAACAGTTCAAGAAGCACGCCGCCGAGCTTGAGGAGGAGAACGTCCGACTCAAGGAGGAGCTAGCAGTTTTTGAGAATATGGCCCAGGGGCGGGGCGCCGAGGGCAGCCTGGCGATTTCCCGCCTGCGCGTGGATTCCTCGGGTGAGGGCAGCTATGAATACGCCATGCTGGTGACGCGTCAACAGAGCAAAAAGGACGGCGAATTCCGCGGTCAGTTGCAGTTTTTGCTGAACATACAAGAGGCTGGCCGCGGTGCTATGATCACCCTTCCCGCGGCAGGTGACCCGGACGCAGCACGCTACCAGGTCGCTTTTCGCAACTTCCATCGCCTTGCCGGACGGTTTCGGATACCCGAGGGCGCGCAGCTGATTTCGGTCGAGGCGCGTCTCGTTCAGGATGGCAGCGTCAAAGCCACGCAACGCATCACGCTGTAAGGCTCATTCCCCAAGGAGTTCCCATGTTCGGCAAGAAGACGTCCCCCAATACCCCGAGCAAGCCGCAGAATCGTATCGATACCCTGATCGGTGCCGGGACCCAGATCCACGGCGACATCACGTTTCAGGGCGGCTTGCGCATCGATGGAGAAATTCATGGCAACGTTACCGCGACCGGCGACGTCTCCAGCACGCTAGTGGTCAGCGAACATGCCCGTGTTGAGGGTGAGGTCCGCGTCAGCCATGTGGTGATCAACGGCACCGTCACCGGCCCTGTGCATTCGAGCGAGTTCCTTGAACTCCAGCCCAAGGCCCGGGTCACAGGAGATGTCGAGTACAACACTCTGGAGATGCATCTCGGCGCCGTGGTGCAAGGCCGTCTGGTGCATGACACGCCTTCGCGCGCGGTTGAATTGAAACTGGCGGCGAACAGCGCCAGCGCCTAGCATTTCGCCGGATTGACCGCAGCCCGATGCAGGCGGATAATTGAAATATCGGAGATTGGCCCCAGTTAAGGGCTGAGTCCTAACGGAGAAATACTATGAACGCCCCCACCGAAATGCCGAGCCCGCTCAACTTCACCGACAGCGCGGCCAACAAGGTCAAGGAGCTGATCGTCGAGGAAGGCAACGATGCGCTGAAGTTGCGCGTGTTCGTTTCCGGCGGCGGTTGTTCCGGTTTCCAGTACGGCTTCACCTTCGACGAAACCGTCAATGAAGATGACACCACCCTGGAAAAGAACGGCGTGACCCTGCTGATCGATTCGATGAGCTACCAGTATCTGGTCGGCGCAGAGATTGACTATACCGAAGGCCTGGAAGGCTCGCAGTTCGTGATCAAGAACCCGAACGCCACCAGCACCTGCGGTTGCGGTTCCTCGTTCTCGGCCTGAGTCGTTTCGGCCACAACAAAAAAGGACGCCTCGGCGTCCTTTTTTGTTTTTCACGTTGGCGATGCAGCTTGGGAGCAGCGTTGCCGCACAACAAGCGGTATGACCCGTGGAAAGCCGGGTGCGACCGCTTTCCCAAACCGGGTCTGGATTTAGCCGGGATAGATCGCACCGAGAATGCGCTCGCCGCGTGCACCGGTGACCTCGGGCAGATTGCCGCTGAGGCCGTGCAAGGTGCGTTGCGCGAGCCAGGCGAAAGCAATGGCTTCGAGCGAGTCGCCATCGAGACCGGCCTCATCGGTGCTGGCAACCGTCGTGTCCGGCAGATTGCGCGCCAGCGCCGCCATCAACTGCACATTTCTAGCGCCGCCGCCGCAGGCGAATAGCGCATCCGGTTGGCCGCAGTGGCGGCGCACCGCATCAGCAACGCTGCGCGCCGTGAATTCTACTAAGGTCGCCTGCACGTCGGCCGGCGCGTTGCCGTGCGCCTCCTCGCCTGTGAGGCAGCACAACAACCATTCCAGATTGAACTCCTCACGACCGCAGCTCTTGGGCGGAGACTTGTCGAGATAGGCGTGCGCCATCAGTCGGCTCAGCAGCCCCTCGCGCGCCATGCCGCTTGCACCCCAATCACCGTTTTCGTCGTAGGCGAGGCCGCGGCTGTGTTTTATCCAGGCGTCCAGCAGCATGTTGCCGGGGCCGGTATCGAAGCCGCGCGTTGGGCGACCTGGCGCCAGGTCGGTGATATTGGCGATGCCGCCGAGGTTGAGTACGACACGGTGCTCCCTCGGGTGGCGCAACATGGCGTCATGGAAGGCAGGCACCAGCGGGGCGCCCTGGCCACCCGCGGCGATGTCGCGACTGCGGAAGTCGGCGACGACAGCGATACCGCTAAGCTCGGCCAGCAATGCCGGATTGATGAGTTGCAGGGTATAGCCGGCGGCCGGATTGTGGCGCACGGTCTGACCGTGCGCGCCAATGGCCTTGATGTGGCGCGCTTCCGTACCTGCTGTTTCAAGCAGGTCGGCGACCGCTTCGGCATAGAGCTCAGCGACGCGATTGGCAAACAGGCTGGCGTAGTGAAGGTCGTCAGGGCCCGGCGCATGCAGGGCCAGCGCCGCAATGCGCATGTCTTCCGGGTAGGGCAGATAGGCGCTGCCGAGAAACTGCAGTTCGCCTGCGCCGATCTGGACCAATGCAGCGTCGACGCCGTCGAGGCTGGTGCCGGACATCAGCCCGATGTACAGCTCGGCGGCGGACATGCGTGACTTAATTCAACAGCGCCAGATTGCCACCGCGCGTCATCTCGATCTGGCCGAGATAGGCTTGGGTCTTGGCCTTGAAGTCCGGAAGCTGTGCAGCGGTCAGCGGCGGCGCGCTCGGCATGGCGATCGTCATTGGATTCTGGTGCACGCCATTGATGCGGAATTCGTAGTGCAGATGCGGGCCGGTGGCCATGCCGGTAGCACCGACGTAGCCGATCACATCGCCTTGGCTGACGCGCGCGCCCTTGTGCATGCCCGCTGCAAATGCAGACATATGGCCGTACAGCGTGGTGTAGGCGCCCTGGTGGCGGAGAACGATGACGTTGCCATAGCCGTTTTGCTTGCCGGCGAAGTCGACCACGCCGTCAGCAGTGGCCTTGATCTTGGTGCCGGTCGGAGCGCCGAAGTCGATGCCCTTGTGCGCACGCCAGGTCTGCAGTACCGGATGGAAGCGTGCCGTGGTGAAGCCCGAGGTGATGCGCGTGAATTCGAGTGGGGAGCGCAGGAAGGCCTTGCGGATATTCTTGCCCTCGGCGGTGTAGTAGCCGCCGGTGTCGCCGCGACCATACCAGAAGGCCCGATACGTACTACCGTTGTTTACGAACTCGGCGGCGAGAATCCGGCCTGTGCGTACCGGTTTGCCCTGGTGCAGCATCGTCTCGTAAACGACGCTGAAACGATCGCCCTTGCGCAGGTCACTGTGGAAGTCGATGTCGCCGCCGAAGATGTCGGCGAGCTGGGTTGCGATGGCATCGGGGATGCCGGCTGCGTCGGTGGCACCGAACAGCGTGTAGCGAATTTCGGCGGACTTGATCTGGACGATGGTCTGCAGTTCCAGGCCGCGCTCGGTGGCCTTGAAGCTGCCATCGTTCTGACGTTCAACGAACAGGGCTTGGTCCTTGCCGCCATTCAGCGGGAAGATCAGCGACAGCAACTCGCCCTTGTCGCCGATCTGGGCAGTGATGGTCTTGCCCGGGCTGAGCTGGCGCGCGATGGCACGCGCCGTGTCGTGCGTGACCAGGAAGGAAAGCGCGGCCGGGTCGTCGGCGCCGATACGGTTGAGGAGCGCGGCCACGGTGTCGCCGCGCAGGATGCGTTCTTCGCGAACGAACGGCAGATTGCTCGATTCAGTGGCCACCAGGGCCGCTTGCGGCGTGCCGAGCTGTTCGATGACGGTTTGCTGCGTGACCTGCAGCGTGTCCGTTCCTGATGCAGTGCCGAAGGCGGCGACCATGCCGAACATGGAAGCACCGGCAATGCCTGCGGCTGCCCAGAAGTGCTTGGGCTTGGCTGAACGGTAGTGATTTACTTGCGCTAAAATTCGGCTCTTTTCAATCGGCATGGGACTACGGTCTGGACGGCAAAAAACCGGTCTAGGATAACAAAGAAATTTCCCATCCGGCCAGATGCTTACAATTTCCAACCAGGTATTGCGCAATGAGTGACCTCGATTCCCAACTGGCCCTGATCAAGCGCGGGGCTGACGAGCTTCTGATCGAGGCTGAGCTGATAGAAAAGCTCAAGACCGGCAGGCCGCTGCGCATCAAGGCGGGCTTCGACCCGACCGCGCCCGACCTGCATCTAGGCCATACGGTCCTGATCAACAAGCTGCGCCACTTCCAGGATCTGGGGCATCACATCATGTTCCTGATCGGTGATTTCACCGGCATGATCGGCGACCCGACCGGCAAGAACGCGACGCGACCGCCGCTTTCGCGCGAGCAGGTCCTGGAAAACGCCAAGACTTATCAGTCCCAGATCTTCAAGATTCTCGATCCGGAAAAGACCGAGATCTGTTTCAACTCAACCTGGCTGGGCGAGTTGGGCGCCGCCGGCATGATCAAGCTCGCCGCGCACTACACCGTGGCGCGCATGCTGGAACGCGACGACTTCAGCAAGCGCTACGGCAACAATCAGCCGATCGCCGTGCATGAGTTCCTGTATCCCTTGTGCCAGGGCTATGACTCGGTCGCCATGAAGTCCGACGTGGAGCTGGGCGGCACTGATCAGAAGTTTAATCTGCTGGTCGGCCGTGAGTTGCAAAAGCAATATGGTCAGTCGCCGCAGTGCGTGCTGATGATGCCGCTGCTGGAAGGGCTTGATGGCGTAAACAAGATGTCCAAGTCGCTCGGCAACTATATTGGTATCGCCGAACCCGCCACCGAAATCTTTGGCAAGGTCATGTCCGTCTCGGATGATCTGATGTGGCGCTATTACGATCTGCTGTCGTTCCGTCCCAGTAGCGAGATCGCTCAGTTCAAGAGGGACATCGAGGGCGGGCGTAATCCGCGTGACGTCAAGGTCCTGCTTGCGCAAGAGCTGGTTGCAAGATTCCACAGCCAGAAGGCAGCTGAAGAGGCGCTGGCTGATTTCGAGTCGCGGTCGCGCGGTGGTCTGCCTAACGAACTGCCGGAGATTACCGTGGCGGCAGGTGGCATTGCTCAGGTGTTGAAGCAGGCAGGACTAGTCGGCAGCACATCCGAAGGCATGCGCCAGATCGAAGGCGGCGGTGTGCGCATTGATGGCGAGAGGGTAAGTGACAAGGGCTTGCAATTGCTTGCCGGTGCGACGGTCGTACTGCAGGTCGGCAAACGCAAGTTTGCACGCGTGACGCTGAGTTAATACCTAATACGACGTACCACAGCGGCTGTCGCCTTGAACAAAAGCGCTGCTCTCGGAAACGAGGCAGCGCTTTTTGTTTGCAGAGCGAGCGTTGTCGTCTCTATATAGAAGATACATAGAAGAGGCAGCCAAGAGAAGGGCAGGGAGCTAAGTTGGGGGTTGCCTGCCTAATTTTCAGGCAGGCAACGAATGTCCCTGGCG
>DATMTO010000003.1:0-7222 GCA_035564055.1 Rhodocyclaceae bacterium
TTTGATGCAGGTCAAACCCAGGCTAGGCGGGGAGAAGGAAAAAAAACGGCCACCCGAAGGTGGCCGTTTTGATACTGCATGACTTCCTATCGGAGAACCGATTAGAAGTTGTGTTGCATGCGCACCGAGAAGGCGGAACCCTTGCCACCGGCGAACGTAGCACCACCGTATGCATCCTTCGAGTCGAAGTTGAAAGCGGCGTTGGTGTCGTTCTTCATGTAGGAGTACAGAGCCTGAACGTTGGTACGCTTCGAGAAGCTGTACTTGGCACCCAGGTTGTAGTTCTTGGCGCCGGTGTCGGCCTTGTCGTTGTCGCTAGCCTTGATGTAGTCAGCCATCACGTCGATGTTGCTGGTGACGGGCTGAACAACGCCGACCATGTAGGTCTTCCAATCGCCAGTGCCGGAGCCTTGGTTCTTGAAGGCCTTGTCAACGCCCATGACGCCGAACAGCTTGGTCTTGGTGCTGGCGAAGGTGTAAGCGGCGCCATAGCGCTGGCTCTTCTGGTCGGTGCCGTTAACCACGTTGCCTTCGGAGTAGGCAGCGGTCAGTTGCAGGCCGCCCCAGGTGTAGTTAGCGCCGATGCTGCTCTTGGCGGCATTCTTTTCCGGAGTGGTCTTGCTGTCCTTCACGCCGTCCAGGGCATAGCTGGCAGCAAACTTGAAACCGTTCCACTCGGGCGACTCGTAGTAAGCGGCCTGGTTGTTACGGCTGTCAACGCCTTGGGTGAAGATGTTGTTGTAGTCGCCGATCGAGAACGCGAACGGGTCATAGCTGGCGAACATGGTCTTTTCGACGTTGTTCAGAGCGCCGAACTTGATCGAACCCCAGCTGCTGTTGGCGAAGCCAACGTACATGTCTTGGGTGCCGGTGCCGCCGATGCCGCTGGTGTCATTGACGAAGTCAACGTTGTACTCCAGGCGGAAGATTGCCTTCAGGCCGTTGCCCAGCTCTTCCGAGCCTTGGAAGCCGATGGTGGAGCTGTTGCTGTTCATGGCCGAGATGCTGTTGGTCTTGGTGCCAGCAGCATTCTTCATGCTAACAAAGTCGTACGACGGGCGCAGGGTGCCGAAAATTTGCACGTTCGATTGCGCGAAAGCGGCGGAGCTAGCGAGGCCAGCAACTGCCAGAGCGATCAGCTTCTTTTGCATTGAAATTTCTCCTTGGATTTAGAAAGTCCGGTAATGACTCCACGTGGTTGATCACTACCGTACCGATACTTCCCTGATGGAAAGATGGGGCCTATTCTGCCGGCTGCACCGGGGCGGTGCCAAGCAGTTCTTGGCTATTCGGGGAGAATGAAAGGCCTGCCTGTAGGATTTAAACAACAAGCCGGTCAGGCTTGTCGCACAAGGGTCTGCAGGCGTTTCAGGCGAACAGGCGGGCGAGTTCCGCACCGGGGCTGGGCGCCCGCATGAAGGCCTCGCCGACCAGGAAGGCATGCACCTGATTGGTTCGCATTTTTGCCACATCGGCCGGACCGAGAATGCCGGATTCGGTCACCACCGTGCGGTCGGCGGGAATCCTTGCCAGCTGGCCCAAAGTGGTTTCCAGACTGACTTCAAAAGTGCGTAAATTGCGATTATTGATACCCAAAAGCGGGGTTTTGAGTTGCAGGGCCACTTCCAGCTCATTGGCATCATGGCATTCGACCAACACCGCCATGCCGAGCTTTTCGGCAATCGCTTCCATGTCCTGCATGGCCGACAAGGGCAAGGCCGCCACGATCAGCAGGATCGCGTCGGCACCCATGGCACGCGCTTCGTAGACCTGATACGGGTCGATCATGAAGTCCTTGCGCAGCACCGGCAGGCTGCAGGCGGCGCGGGCAGCCTGCAGATATTCGGGGGCGCCCTGGAAGTACTCGCGGTCGGTCAGCACCGACAGGCAGGCGGCGCCATGGGCCGCGTAGTCGGCGGCGATTTCGGCGGGGCGGAAATCCTCACGCAGCACCCCCTTGGACGGGCTGGCCTTCTTGATCTCGGCGATCACGGCCGCCTGGCCTTGCGCGATCTTGCCGCGGATGGCCTCGACGAAGTCACGCGGCGCAGCTTGCGCCTCGGCTTCGGCACGCACCGTCGTCAGCGGCTTTGCATCCCGTGCGGCAAGCACCTCTTCGCGCTTGGTGGCAATGATCTTGTTGAGAATATCGGACATCAACTGAACCTTCGGGTGTATTGCACGAACTCGTCGACCTTGGCGCGGGCGGCGCCGCTGGCAATGGTGTCGCGGGCGAGCTTGACGCCAGCGCTGATGTTGTCAGCTTGATTCGCGGTATACAGTGCTGCGCCAGCATTGAGGGTGACAATGTCGCGGGCGGCCGGCACGGAACCCGCCTTGCCGTCAATCGCGGCCAGCAGCATGGATTTGGATTCGGCGGCGTTGGCGACGCGCAGCTGGCGGTTTGAGGACATGGCGAAGCCAAGATCCTCGGGATGAATCTCGTACTCGCTGACCTCGCCATTCTTCAACTCACCAACCAGGGTGGCGGCCCCCAACGTGATTTCGTCCATACCGTCCCTGCCGTGCACGATGAGCACGTGGTCGGCGCCGAGGCGCTGCATGACGCGCACCTGAATGCCGACGAGATCGGGGTGGAACACGCCCATCAGGGTATTCGGCGCCCCGGCCGGATTGGTCAGGGGGCCGAGGATATTGAAGATGGTGCGCACGCCCATTTCCTTGCGGATCGGCGCGACATTCTTCATGGCGCTGTGGTGGTTAGGCGCAAACATGAAGCCGATGCCGGTGGCCTCGATGCACTCCGCCACCTGCTCGGGCTGGAGCATGATGTTGGCGCCCAGGGCCTCCAGCGCATCGGCGCTGCCCGAGCTCGACGAAACGCTGCGGCCACCGTGCTTGGCAACCTTGCCGCCGGCCGCGGCGACCACAAAGATCGAGGCGGTCGAGATATTGAAGGTGTGCGCGCCATCGCCGCCGGTGCCAACCACGTCAACGAAGCCGGACTTGTCGGCGACCTCGACCTTGGTCGCCAGTTCGCGCATGACGGTGGCAGCGGCGGAAATTTCGCCGATGGTTTCCTTCTTTACGCGCAGGCCGGCCAGAATGGCCGCCACCATGGCGGGCGATACCTCACCGGCCATGATCTGCCGCATCAGGTGCAGCATCTCGTCGTGAAAGATTTCGCGACTTTCGATGACGCGCTGCAAAGCCTGCTGCGGAGTGATCGCGGTCATCGCTCAGCCCTTGAGGAAGTTTTTCAGCAGATCATGGCCACGCTCGGTCAGGATCGATTCCGGATGGAACTGAACACCCTCGACGGCCAGCGTCTTGTGGCGCACGCCCATGATCTCGCCATCGTCGGTCCAGGCGGTGACTTCGAGGCAGTCGGGTAGCGTCTCGCGCTTGATCGCCAGCGAGTGGTAGCGCGTCACGGTCAGCGGATTGGGCAGGCCCTTGAACACGCCGACATTGTTGTGATGCACCGGCGAAGTCTTGCCATGCATCAATTGCTTGGCATGCACGATGTCGCCGCCGAAGGCTGCGCCGATACTCTGGTGACCGAGGCAGACGCCGAGCAGCGGGATCTTGCCGGCGAACTCGCGAATCAGCGGCACCGAGATACCGGCCTCCGCCGGCGAACACGGGCCGGGCGAAACGACGATGCGTGCGGGGGCGAGTTTGGCGATTTCGTCCAGCGTGATTTCGTCGTTGCGATAGACGTGCACATCCTCACCCAGCTCGCCGAAATACTGCACCAGGTTGTAGGTAAAGGAGTCGTAGTTATCGAGCATCAGTAGCACAGCAGATCTCCCCGCATTTCGGCAAGTTCGGCGGCGCGCAATGCAGCCTTGGCCTTGTTCTGCGTCTCCGTCCACTCCGCGTCCGGATCGGAATCGGCAACGATGCCGGCACCGGCCTGGACGTGGATGTAGCCATCCTTGATCACGGCGGTGCGGATGGCGATGGCGACGTCCATGTCGCCGTTGAAGCCCAGATAGCCGACCGAGCCGGCATAGATGCCGCGCTTCGAAGGCTCCAGTTCGTCGATGATTTCCATCGCCCGCACCTTGGGGGCACCGGACACGGTGCCGGCCGGGAAGCTGGCCTTGAGCACGGCCATGGCATCGGCGCCCGGCTTCAGCTTGCCCTCGACATTGGAGACGATATGCATCACGTGCGAATAGCGTTCGATGATGAACTGCTCGGTAACGCCCACGGTACCGGTGGCGGCAACGCGGCCAACGTCATTGCGGCCGAGGTCGAGCAGCATCAGGTGTTCGGCGCGCTCCTTCGGATCGGCCAGCAGGTCCTGTTCATAGGCAAGGTCTGCGGCGGCGTCCTTGCCGCGCGGCCGCGTGCCAGCAATCGGACGCACCGTAACGGTGTCGTCCTGCAAACGCACCAGAATTTCCGGCGAGGCGCCGACGACATGGTAGTCGTCGAAGTTGAAGAAAAACATATAGGGCGACGGATTGAGCGAGCGCAGCGCCCGGTAGAGCGCCAGCGGCGAGGCGCTGTAGGGGCGGCTCATGCGCTGCGACAGCACCACCTGCATGATGTCGCCATCAATGATGTACTGCTTGGCGCGGCGGACTGCCGCCTTGAACTCGGCCTCGCCGAACTCGGACACCGGCGGCGCCGACGGCGCGCGTACATCCACCGGCACGCATAGCGGCTTGTGCAGTTCACCGACCAGGTTGCGCAGGCGCATCTGCGCTTCAGCCCAGGCATCCGGACGCGTGGCATCGGCGTAGATAACCAGGGTCAGCGTGCCGGCCAGATTGTCGACGACGACGATCTCGTCGGACAGCAGTAGCGAAATATCGGGGGTGCCCAGCGTGTCCGTCTTGGCCTTGCCCTGCAACTTCTTTTCGACGTAGCGCACGGTGTCGTAGCCGAAGCTGCCGACCAGGCCGCCGCAGGAACGCGGCAGCGCCGGCAGATCGGGCACCTTGAACTGAGCCATGTAATTGCTGATGAAATCGAGCGGCGACGTACTGTCGTCTTCGTGCACGATTTCGCCATCCTCGAAGACGCGAATCAGTTCGCCGCGCACCTCGATGCGGGTTCTGGCAGCGAGGCCGATAAAGGAATAGCGCCCGAAGCGCTCGCCGCCCTGCACCGATTCAAGCAGGTAGGTGTACGGCGCATCAGCCAGTTTGAGATACAGGGACAGCGGCGTGTCGAGATCGGCCGGCGCGGTCAGCATGACCGGGATGCGGTTATAGCCTGCGGCGGCCAGCCGGGTGAATTCGGTTTCGTTCATGGGAACTCCGGAAAGCAAACAAAAACTGCGCATCGGGACGATGCGCGCACGGTCAGAGCGGGCGCGAGCGGCGCCAGGGCCATGCCTCCGCCTCGATGAGGCGCTTGTTTGCAGTCTTGTTCATGGAGTTTAGGTATCGCGGGTTAGCGGATCAGGGCCGCCGCAGCGGCCACGTCGGGAACTATAACATCTGTCGCCGCATCGCGTAATAGCGCTTCGACGCTCACCCCCTCGTTGTAGCCGTAAGGCACAGTCACGCTGATGCAGCCGGCAGCCAGGGCTGCGGCAGCATCGTGCCGGGAGTCGCCGATGTGCATGTGCAGCTTAGGCGCGCTGTCCAGGCGGCGGCACGCCTCGAGGATGGGGAGCGGGTGCGGCTTCTTCTCGGGCAGGCTGTCGCCGGACAGGGTGAACTCGAAGTAAGCGGCCAAGCCGGTCTGAACCAGCAGGGGTTCGCTAAAGGCGGCCGCCTTGTTGGTGATGCAGGCCAGCCGGACACCGCGCTGCCGCAGCGCCTCCAGCCCCTCGGTCACGCCCGGATAGCGGGTGCAATAGCGACCGTTGCTGGCAGCATAGTGACGCTTGAAAACCTCGATGGCGGCCGCGTGGAAATCGTTGCTGCGCCTACCCTCGGGTAGGCACCAGAGCACAAAGCGCGGAATGCCGCCGCCGACGAAGGTACGTAGTTCGTCGGCGCTGCGCAGCGGCAGGGACAGCTCGGTCAGCATGGCGTTGGCGGCGGCGGCCAGATCCGGCACCGTGTCGAGCAGCGTGCCGTCGAGGTCGAGGCTGACGGAGCGGACCTCGGTCGGGAAAACCTTGGTCATCTGGCGTGCGCTCAGGCCTTTTTCAGTTCCGAGCGCAACGCGCCGATGACGCTGTCGTAGCGGTGCGGATCGCTGTCCCTGCCAGCGCCGAACACGGCCGACCCGGCCACAAAGGTACAGGCACCGGCCTTGGCGATCTCGGCAATGTTATCGACCTTCACGCCGCCGTCGATTTCCAGCATGACGGTGCGACCGGTCTTTTCCTTGTAGGTATCAAGGCGCTGGCGCGTCTCGCGCAGCTTGACCAGGGTTTCCGGGATGAACTTCTGGCCGCCGAAACCGGGGTTCACGCTCATCAGCAGCACGATGTCGATCTTGTCCATGACATAGTCGAGATAGTGCAACGGCGTGGCCGGATTGAAGACCAGGCCGGCCATGCAGCCATGCTCGCGGATCAGCGACAGCGAGCGGTCTATGTGATCGGACGCTTCAGGATGAAAGGTGATGACGTTGGCGCCGGCCTTGGCGAAGTCGGGAATGATGCGATCCACCGGCTTGACCATCAGGTGCACGTCAATGGGCGCGGTGGTATGCGGACGGATCGCCTCGCAGACCATGGGGCCGATGGTCAGGTTGGGGACATAGTGATTGTCCATCACGTCGAAGTGAATCCAGTCGGCACCAGCGGCAACGACATTGCGCACCTCTTCACCAAGCTTGGCAAAGTCGGCGGAAAGCAGGCTGGGGGCGATTCGATGGGACATGACGGACACACCATTGGGCAAAGCGTGATTTTACCGCGACTGCGGAAATTTCTTGCGCCGCGCTGCACCGTAGGCGCTTCAAGGCTTGCGGCGAAGCGCAAATTCGTGTGCAATGCCGGGATGGCTGAAAGCAAGCAATACGACATTCAGGTCGTGGTCGAAACCGAATACCTGCCCGAACAATCCGACGTGGCCGAGAACCGTTTCGTCTTCGCGTACCACATCACCATCCGCAATACCGGCGCCGTGTCCGCACAACTGATTTCGCGGCACTGGATCATTACCGACGCCGAAGGCGACGTGCAGGAGGTCAAGGGCCTGGGGGTGGTCGGCCATCAGCCGCTGTTGGCGCCCGGCCAGGAATTCACCTATACAAGCGGCTGCGCCCTGACCACAGCGGTCGGCACCATGCGCGGCAGCTATCAGATGACGGCCGAGGACGGCACCCAGTTCGAGGCCGC
>DATMTO010000004.1:0-12164 GCA_035564055.1 Rhodocyclaceae bacterium
GGGCGACCCAGGCGCGCATGCGCGCAGCGATGTCGAGCAGCACGGTCTTCAGCTTGTCGCCCTCGCGGGCGCGCGTGGCGACGAACTCCTCGAGCAGGGCGTGGATCAGGGCTAGACTTTCGCTTTGCAGCGTATCGGCGGCGATCGTCTCTTCGGCGAGCACGCCTGGCCAGCGCAGAATGTCATGCACGGACAAGGGGCGGGCGTCGGGCGCGGCAGCGAGGACCCCGGCCTGCAACTGGGCCAGGCGGGCAATCACGGCGGCATTCGGCGCCGCATCGCGAGGTGCCGAGTTCTGCGCTTGCAGATAGGCGCGGCACTCGACCTTGCCGCGGGCGATGCGTGCGGACAACAGTTCGCGGATGGGCATTTCCAGGGAGCGTAAATCCTCGCTCATGCGGAAACCGAGGTCCAGGTAACGGGAGTTGACGCTCTTCAGTTCGATACTGAGGATAGCGCTCCCCAGGTCGCGGGTGCCGGCGGCATAGCCGGTCATGCTTTGGATCATGGCAAATCGTGCGGCTTGTGGGAGAATGCCGCGAGTATAAGCCATGCCAATCACGCAGATAAACCATCCTTTGCCGCCGGGCTTTCAGCTCGACCAATACCGCATCGAGCGCCAGATTTCGCTCGGCGGGTTTTCCATCGTGTACCTCGCGCACGATGCAGACGGCACGCCGGTGGCGATCAAGGAATATCTGCCCAACACGCTGGCCCTGCGCGGCGAAAACAGCATCGTGCCGCACATCAAGGAAGAACACCTGTCGGCTTTCAATCATGGGCTCAAGTGTTTCTTCGAGGAGGGCCGTTCGCTGGCCAAGTTGAATCATCCCAACGTAGTGCGCGTGCTGAACTTCTTCCGCGCCAACTCGACCGTCTACATGGTGATGCAGTACGAGCGCGGCCGCACCCTGCGCGAGCATGTGATGAAGCATCGCGGCAACATCAGCGAGAAGTTCATTCGCGTGGTGTTTTCACGCTTGCTGAACGGATTACGCGAAGTACACGCGCAGCGTTTCCTGCACCTGGACATCAAGCCGTCGAATATCTATCTGCGCATGGACGGCAATCCGGTCCTGCTCGATTTCGGCGCCGCGCGTCAGGCGCTGGAGAACGATTCGCCGGCCTTGCGTCCCACCTATACGCCGGGCTTTGCGGCACCGGAACAGTACGAGGCGCAGGACCAGCTCGGTCCCTGGACCGACATCTACGGCATCGGCGCCACCATGTACGCCTGCCTGTTTCACGCCTCGCCGCAGGCTGCCAACTTGCGCCTCAAGAACGATGCACTGGTGCCTGCCGTGCAGCGCTGGCAGGGCAAGTACAGCCAGCAGCTGCTGGAGACCATCGACTGGTGCATGCAGCTCGACTATCTGGAGCGCCCCATGAGCGTGTTCGCATTGCAGAAGAGCCTGGCCGAATCGCCCGAGAGCGAAGAGGCACGCGACAGCTGGCTGACGACCCTCAATCGCCGTCTGCGTGAAAGGGTCAGACGATGAAATTCACGATTTATCAGGAAAGCCGCATCGGTACGCGTCAGGTCAATCAGGATCGCGTTGCCTATTGTTATTCCCGCGATGCACTGCTGCTGATCGTGGCCGACGGCATGGGTGGTCATGCGCACGGCGAAATCGCCGCGCAGATCGCCACCAATCATATTTCGACCCTGTTCCAGCGCGAGGCGCGTCCGCATCTGCCCGACCCGATGTTCTTCCTGTCGGTGGCGATCGAAGGCGCGCATGCCGAGATCGTGGCCGAAGCCCAACGCCAGGCCATGCCGGAAAACCCGCGCACGACCTGCGTGGTCTGCGTGGTCCAGAACAACGTCGCCTACTGGGCGCACGTGGGCGACTCGCGGCTCTATCTGGTGCGCGACGGCAAGCCGCTGGCGCAGACGCGCGACCATTCGCTGGTGCAGACCCTGGTCGATAGCGGTTCCATCACTGCCGAGCAGGCGCGCAGCCATCCGGCGCGCAACCGCATCTTCAGCTGTCTCGGTGGTACGCAGGAACCGCAGATCGACTTCTCGCGCAAGACGCCGATGCAGGACGGCGACATTCTGGTGCTGTGTACCGATGGTGTGTGGGGACCGCTGGAGGAAGACTTGTGCCAGCAGATTGCCTACAGCAACGTCCTCAACAGCGTGCCGCTGCTACTCGACGAGGCCGAGCGCCGCGCCGGCCGCAGCAGCGACAACCTCTCCATTATCGCCATCAACTGGCAGGAGGATGAGGAAGAGGAGCTGATCTGCTACAGCGACATGCCGACCATGCCCATGGATGTGTACACCGTTCCGCCCGAAGGCGGCATGCACAACGCCAATGCGTTGTTGTCCGATAACGAAATCGAAGAGGCGATCGAGGAGATCCGCCAGTCGATCAAGCTCAACACCCCCATCAGAAACTAGGATTCTTCATGACCCGTCCCTCCGGCCGCGCTGCCGATCAGCTGCGTACCCTCAAGATCACCCGCCACTTCACCCTGCACGCCGAAGGCAGCGTGCTGGTCGAGTTCGGCAATACCAAGGTGCTGTGTACCGCCAGCGTGGAAGAGGGCGTGCCCGGCTTTCTCAAGGGCAAGGGGCAGGGCTGGGTCACCGCCGAATACGGCATGCTGCCGCGCTCCACGCACACGCGTTCGGCGCGTGAAGCCGCGCGCGGCAAGCAGACCGGCCGCACCCAGGAAATCCAGCGCCTGATCGGCCGCTCGCTGCGCGCCGTGACTGATCTGCAAGCATTGGGCGAACGCCAGGTCACGCTCGACTGCGACGTGATCCAGGCCGACGGCGGTACCCGCTGCGCTTCCATCACCGGCGCCTGCGTGGCGCTCTACGATGCCTTCGACGGACTGGTGAAGGCCGGCAAGCTGCCGGCCAATCCGCTGCGCGAGTTCGTTGCCGCCGTCTCGGTCGGCATCGTCGATGGCGTGCCGGTGCTCGATCTCGACTACCCGGAAGACTCCGCCTGCGATACCGACATGAACGTCGTCATGACCGGCAGTGGCGGCATGGTCGAAGTGCAGGGCACGGCCGAAGGCACGCCCTTCAGCCGCGCCGAGTTGAATGCGCTGTTGGCGCTGGCCGATCAGGGCATCGCCGAGATCATCGCCCGACAAAAGGCTGCGTTGCAGATCTAGGCGGCGCAAAGCATGCGGCGCCTGCGCTCGTATCTGCCCATCGTCCTGCTGGGAGTCGGCGGGATCGGGCTGTCGGCATGGCTGGGCGTGAACGACGCCCGGCAGCAGGACATGGCGGCGCGGGACGAGGCGCTCAAGATGCTGACCACCGTCCGCGCCCAGCTCGATGCGGAGCTGAAGGCAACCTTCAGTATCACGCAGGGTCTGGTCGACGTCATCTCGGTGCAGGGCGACATGAGCCATGAGCTCTTCATTGCGCTCTCGGCCAAGGCCATCGCCAGCAATGCGCACATCCGCAATATCGCACTGGCGCCGGGCAATATCGTTCGCGATGTCTATCCCTTGCCGGGCAACGAGAAGGCGCTTGGCCTCGACTACGCGACCATCCCGGCACAGTACCGCACCGTCATGCGCGCCAGACAGCTGGGGCGGCCGGTGCTGTCCGAGCCGGTGCAACTGGTACAAGGCGGGCTCGGCCTGATCCTGCGTGCGCCAGTATTCCGCCGCGATCCAAATTCGCCCGACGCGCTCGGCAACTATTGGGGAACCGTATCGATCGTCGCCCATGCCGAGCAGGTGTTCGCGCGCGCCGGCCTGCCCGCTGCCGTGACGCTCGACCTGTTGCTGACCAATCCAGAACATGGGGCGGCAAATCAGGCGCCCATCTACGGGCAGCACGGCATTCTCGACAAGGCGCCGGTCACGCTGAACCTGGAGGTGCCGGGCGGCACCTGGCAACTGGCTGCCGTGCCGCGCAATGGCTGGCCGCAGCTCAGCCTCTTCAGGTCGTTGTACTTCCGTTTCGGTGCGGCCGTTACGTTGCTCGCTTGCCTCGTCGCCAGTCTGCTGTTGCGCAACGCCGCTCAGCTGCGCGAGCGTAACCAGGCCCTGGTGCAGCAGATCCGCGAACGCGAACGAGCCGAGGCCGCTTTGCGTTTGGCTGATGCCGTCTACAAGTCGACCGACCAAGGCATCGTGGTCATGACCGCCGAGTCGCGCATCATCTCCATCAATGAAGCCTTCACCCAGATCAGCGGCTACACCGCCACCGAAGTGATTGATCGCTGCTTCGACATTCTTTTCCCCGACGCATCGGCGCTGGAGCCGATGTGGGCCAGCATCGCTGCCAAGGGCGTGTGGCAGGCCGAGGTGCGCAACCGCGGCAAGTTCGGCAACGAGTTCGACGTCTGGCTGACGGTCAGCGCGATCGACCAGGCCGGCCCGGGCGCCCGTTACGTTGCCGTGCTGTCCGATATTTCTTCGTTGATGGCCACCCAGCGCCAGCTTGAACACCTGGCGCACTACGATGCGCTGACCGAGCTGCCCAATCGCCTGCTGTTTCAGGACCGCTTGCAGCAGGCCATTGCCCAGCAGGCGCGACGCCGGCAGTTGCTGGCCTTGCTGATGCTTGACCTCGACGGCTTCAAGGGCATCAATGACAGTCATGGCCATCCGGTGGGCGACCGTCTGCTGCAGCAAGTCGCGGCGCGGCTACGAGGGGTGGTGCGGCATGAGGATACCGTCGCCCGTCTCGGCGGCGACGAGTTCGCCGTCATTCTCGATTCGCCCTGCAGCGTAGATGGCATCGAGCAGGTTGCACACAAGCTGCTGGCGGAGATCGGTCGCCCCTTCGACCTCGACGGTCTCAAGGTCGAGATCAGCACCAGCATCGGTATCGCGCTCTATCCGGACGACGCCGCCAATGCGGTGGAGCTGACACGTAACGCCGACACCGCCATGTACGGCGCCAAGGAAGCCGGCCGCAATGCCTATCGCTTCTACCAGGCTGAAATGACGCGCGCGGCACTGCACCGCATCGAGCTGGAGCGGGCATTGCGGCATGGCATCGAGCAGCACCAGTTCGAGGTCTGGTATCAGCCGCAGCTCGACATCGCCCAGCGTCGCGTCACTGGCGCCGAGGCCTTGCTGCGCTGGAACCATCCCGACATGGGCTGGATTGCGCCGGCCGAATTCATTCCGGTGGCCGAGCGGACCGGGCTCATCATTGCCATCGGCGAGCAGGTGCTGCGTCAGGTCTGTGCCGACGGCCAGCGCTGGCTTGCCGCGGGCCTTGATTTCGGGCGTCTGGCGGTGAATGTGGCGACGCCGCAGATCGAACGCTCCGACCTGCTCGGCACCGTTAACCGGGTGCTTGCCGAGAGCGGCCTGCCGGCGCGGCATCTGGAAATCGAGATTACCGAAAGCGTGATCATGGCCAATGCCGAGCGCACCCATCAGGTGCTCGACGAAATCCAGAAACTCGGCATTTCCACTGCCATCGACGATTTCGGCACCGGCTACTCTTCGCTGGCCTACCTGAAGGAACTGCCGATCCACAGCCTCAAGATCGACCGCGCTTTCATCCGCGATTTACCGGATAATTCGACCTCGGCCACCATCGCCCGGGCCATCGTCAGCCTGGGTCACAATCTTGGTTACCGCGTCATCGCGGAAGGCATTGAAACCGAGGCGCAGTGGTCGTTCTTGCAGGCCGAGGGCTGCGACGAAGGGCAGGGTTACCTGCTGGCGCGTCCGATGCCGGCCGAGCAGTTCGAAAGCTGGATCAGGAACCATACCCCATGAAGAAACTGGTACTCGCCTCCAACAACGCCGGCAAGCTGCGCGAGTTCGGCCAGCTGCTGGCGCCGCTGGATTTCGAGGTCGTGCCGCAAGCGGCCTACAACGTGCCCGAGGCCGAGGAGCCTTACGCCACCTTCGTCGAAAATGCGCTGGCCAAGGCCCGCCACTGCGCGCGCCATACCGGCCTGCCTTCGCTGGCCGATGACTCCGGCCTGTGCGTGGATGTGCTCGGCGGCGCTCCGGGCGTACATTCGGCACGCTATGCCTCATTGGGAACAACTCAGCCCAAGTCCGACGCGCGCAATAACGCCCATCTGATTGCGCAGTTGAACGGCAAGACGGATCGCCGTGCCCATTTTGTTGCCGTACTGGTGTTCGTGCGTCATGCCGACGACCCGCAGCCGCTGATCGCCGAAGGCGAATGGCACGGCGAGATTCTCGATGCGCCGCGCGGCGCCGAGGGTTTCGGCTACGATCCGCTGTTCTTCGTGCCGGCGCTGAACGCGACGGCGGCCGAACTCGGCCATGAACAGAAGAACAATCTCAGCCATCGGGGCGTGGCCCTGCAGCAGCTGATCGCCAAACTTCAGGACCGGCTGCACCAGGCCTGATGCAGGCCGTGTGCGGAGTCCGGCTGTATCCATGAAAAAGACTGTCATTCCGATTGCCGCCGCACCCATGCATCCGGGTGCGCTGGCAGCCACGTCCACCGTGATCACCGCCAGCGGCCTGCAGACGCCACCGCCGTTGTCGCTCTACATTCACTGGCCGTGGTGCGTGAAGAAATGCCCCTACTGCGATTTCAATTCGCACGAAAGCCGCGGCGAGATTCCGGAGGCGGAATACATCAACGCCGTCATCGCCGATCTGGAATCGGCGCTGCCGCAGATCTGGGGGCGGCGCATCGGCACCATCTTCATCGGCGGCGGTACGCCCAGCCTGATCTCGGGCGCCGGCATGGACGCGCTGCTGACAGGCATCCGCACCCGCATCACGCTGTTGTCGGAAGCCGAAATCACCATGGAGGCGAATCCCGGCACGGTCGAAGTGGCCAAGTTCGCCGCCTTCCGCGACGCTGGCGTCAATCGCGTCTCGCTCGGCATCCAGAGCTTCGATGAAGCCAAGCTGAAAGCGCTCGGCCGCATTCACGATGGCGACGAGGCACGCCGCGCCATCGAAATTGCACAGCGCCATTTCGACAATGTGAATATCGACCTGATGTATGCCTTGCCGCAGCAGTCGCTGGCCGAGGCGCAGGCCGACATGCGCACGGCGATTTCCTTCGGTACGCCGCATCTGTCGGCCTATCACCTGACGCTGGAACCGAACACCGCCTTCTTCCACGCACCGCCGCCGGTGCCGGACGAGGATCTGTCGGCCGACATGCAGGAGATGGTCGAGGCCGAGCTGGCCGCGGCCGGCTACCAGCACTACGAGACCTCGGCCTTCGCCAAGCCCGGCATGCGCTCGCGCCACAATCTCAACTACTGGAGTTTCGGCGACTATCTCGGTATTGGTGCCGGCGCGCACGGCAAGCTTTCCGATCACGCCGGCATCGTGCGCGAGATGCGCCACAAGCATCCGCGCGCCTATCTCGAAGGCGCAGCCAAAGGCGAGTTCGTGCAGGAGCGCCGCGTCGTCAGCGCCGACGAGCTACCGGGCGAATTCATGATGAACGCGCTGCGCCTGATCGACGGCGTACCGACGGCGCTGTTTGCCGAGCGCACCGGCCTGCCGCTGTCGCGGCTGCAGGTGCCGCTACTGGCGGCGCAGCGTCAGGAGCTGCTGGAAGTGACGCCCGAGCACATGCGCCCGACGCTGCGCGGCCAGCGCTACCTGAACCAGTTGTTGCAGATATTTCTCGGCGACGCCTGATTCCAGCATCAGCACCGAGGCCTCGACGGCTTCGATTACCACCATCCCCTGCCGCTGTACCACCACTGCATCGCCACCGGTGAGATCGAAATCCTCGGCGACCTTGAACTGCGACAGCAGGATGCGCCCGCCGCGGCAGCAAATGCGTTCACCGCGCCGCGCCGTGAACGAAAATACGGCGCCGGCGGCGAGTGCGAGGCAGCGCCCCTGGGGGCATGGGAAGACGTGGCGGAACATGGACGCACCTTACGCCGCCGCGATACCTGCGCGCCGTGACAGTCGCCGGGCACTGTACTGCCCGGCTTGCCCATACAGTTCGCCGCGGCGGGCGGCACACTGTCGCTTATGAAGCGGCGGCGCCGGTGTAGCATGGCTGCATGATCAATCTCGACCGCGCCAACACGATTCCGCTCACCGACCAGATCGTCCAGCAGCTGGCTGGCCTGATCCAGTCCGGTCAGCTGCCGGGTGGCAGCCGCCTGCCCTCGATCCGCAAGCTGGCGGCGACGCTGTCCGTCAGCAGCGCCACGGTGGTTGCCGCCTATGACCGACTGACGGCGCGTGGCCTGATCGCCTCGCGCGCGGCCTCGGGCTTCTTTGTCGAAGCGCGCAGCGAGCGCCTTAACACGCCGCATGTGCTGCCATCGCGCCGCGACAATATCGACGGGATCTGGCTGATGCGACGCATGCTCGACGCCCGCCCCGGCATGCTGCCTGCGGGTAACGGCTTCATGCCGGAGGCCTGGCTGGAAGACACGATTTCCGCCCGCCTGCTGGCACGCATCGCGCGGCACGGCCGGCGCAGCTACACCACGCCGGGCAGCGCCGAAGGCTATGCGCCGCTGCGCCAGCAACTGGCGCTCAAATGCAATCAGGCCGGTATCCCGGCGCATCCCGAACAGATCCTCACCACCTTCGGCGTGACGCAGGCCTTCGACATCATCCTGCGCACCTTGCTTTCACCGGGCGACACCGTGGCGGTCGAGGAGCCGTGCTACTTCGGACTGACCGCTCAGCTGCAGGCCTACGGCATACGCATGATTCCGATCCCGCGCGGCCACGACGGTCCCGATCTGGCCGTGCTAGAAGAGGCCTGCCTGCATTTCCGCCCGCGCCTGTTCTTCACGCAGACGCTGATGCACAACCCGACCGGCACCAATACCGAAGTCGGCGTTGCGGCGCGACTGGTGCAGCTCGCCGAGCGTCACAATCTGTTGCTGGTCGAGGACGATGTGCACGGCGATTTCCACCCGCAGGCCAACCCGGTGCGGCTGGCGCAGCTCGACAAGCTGCAGCGCGTGATTTTCGTCAGCAGTTTTTCCAAGACGCTGTCGCCGAACATTCGCGTCGGCTATATCGCCGCGCCGGTGGCGCTGTACGAAGCTTTTCTCGAGCACAAGCTGCTGTCGGTGCTGACCAGTTCGGAACTGGATGAATTGCTGGTGCACGAGGTGCTGGCCGAGGGCAATTACCGCAAGCACGTGGAGCGCGTACGCCAGCGTCTGGCGCGGCAATGGCCGGGGCTGGTGCGCGGGTTGCAGGCTTCCGGTCTGACGGTGGTCGGCGGCGAGCAGGCCGGCGTATTCGCCTGGTGTCGCCTGCCCGAGGAAATTGATGAGGAGGTATTGCTGCGCGATGCAGCCGAGAACGGCATTCAGCTGGCGCCCGGCCGTGTCTTCCACCTCAACCCGGCACCGCCACATCTGCGCTTCAGCACCGCCACGGCCAATGACGCGCGCCTGTTCGACTATCTCAAGACACGCCTGGCGTCGCTGCGCACGCAGGCGCAGGCCGCCGCGAAGACGCCCCTTAGCGCTTCCTGAAGACCACGTCCCAGACGCCGTGGCCCAGGCGCAGGCCGCGTGTTTCGAACTTGGTCTGCGGGCGGTATGCCGGCTTGGGGGCAAAACCTTCGGCTGTGTTTTCGAGCAGCGGTTCGGCCGAATACACTTCCAGCATCTGCTGCGCGTACTCTTCCCAGTCGGTGGCGCTGTGCAGGTAACCGCCCGGCTTGAGGTGCTCGGCGATGGCGCGCACCATCGGCCCTTGCAGCAGGCGCCGCTTTTGCTGCTTCTTCTTCGGCCAGGGGTCGGGGAAGAAGACATGCACGCCGTCGAGCGAGTTCAGCGGAATCATGTCGCGCAACACCTCCACGGCATCGTGCTGAATGATGCGGATGTTCTTGATGCCCTGCTCGTGGATGTCCTTCAGCAGGCTGCCGACGCCGGGCGTATGCACTTCCAGTGCGATGTAGTTATTCTCGGGATGATTGCGCGCAATCGTCGCCGTGGTCTCGCCCATGCCGAAGCCGATCTCGAAGATGGTCGGCGCCTGACGGCCGAAGACCTGTTCGAAGTCGAGCATCTGCTTGCCGTAGGGGATCGCCCAGACCGGCATCAGCTCATCGTAGTTGCGGCGCTGGGCATTGGAGACGCGGCCCTGGCGCAGCACGAAGCTACGGATGTGCGCGCTGCGATCGGGCGGGTTGTTTTCCGGCGGGGCTGGCGGCGTCTTCGTGGGGTCGCTCATCGAACAATCTCATTACATAGTCAAACAGATAGGGGCCTTCTTCGCCGTCCTTCTTTTCGGCAGCGGCCTCGGGCGCAGCTGCCGCCGGGGTCGGATCGACGGCGGGTGCAGCGACTGTCGGCGCGGGCGTCGGCGGGGCGGTCTCGGGTGCTGCCGCAGCGGGACGGCGGTCGATCACCGTACTGACCGTATTGTCGACAGCCGGTTGCGCAGGCGCGACGACGACGGGCGCGGGGACGAAACTTTGCGCCAGGCTGGACGTGGTGCTATCGAGCCAGTCGGAGAGCTCGGCGCAGGCAATATCGGTCGGCGCGGAATAGCGCTTCCGCGTGGCCTTCAGCCAGTCCTCGGCCTTGCCCGGCGTGGCAGTGCTCTGCCAGTACGTCTGCATCTGGCTTTGCGCTCCGGCGAGGGCCGCCGCCTCGCGTGCCTGCCATTGCGCATAGTGCGTGTTCACGCCGACGCGCTGCGGCTCGGGCAGACGCGCTGCGCAGGCGGTTGTGTACGCCTCGGCGCGCGTGGCCGTCTTCATGGCCGCCAACGCGGCTTCGAGCTGGAACAGCGCGGTGAGATCATAGCGGGGCTGGCGCAAGGCATCCGGAAAGCTGGCGCAGGCCGCCTGCAATTCCTTCGAGTCGGGCGCGAGGCCGAGCGAGGTGCGCAGCTTGAGCGCTTCGGCCACATGCTCCCAACTGGCTTCGGCCGCATGCGCGCCGAAATAGAATTCGGCCAGCTCATTCTTGAGCAGGTCGATCTGCGCCTGCTGCTGCTCATACCAGCGCGTGTAGGCTGCGCTGGCGGCCTCGGCTTCGGCGGGCGAATCGAGACAGGCGGTGGCCAGCAGCGAAACGCCGTGAGCGACGCCGAACAGGCGCTGTTCGGCCAGCACGCGCGGAAATTCGAAGGCATAGCCCTGCCGCTCGTTCGACACCAGGGGCGGTGCCGAGGTCTCGGCGTGAGCTGCGAGCAGTGCGCCGCAGAGAATGCCGGCAAGGGCCAGTCGATGCAGGCGCACGGCGGCTTACTTGCCGATCAGGCCGTCGGTCGGCGAGCTCGGGATGGCCGAATAGAGCTTCTTCGGCATGCGCCCGGCGAGGAAGGCCTCGCGACCTGCCTGCACGGCCTTTTTCATGGCGCCGGCCATCAGCACCGGATGCTGTGCATGGGCGATGGCGCTGTTCATGAGTACGCCGTCGCAACCGAGCTCCAGCGCGATGGCGGCATCGGAGGCGGTGCCGACACCGGCGTCGACAAGGACCGGCACCTTGGCCTGGTCGATAATGAGGCGCAGGTTCCAGGGATTGAGAATACCCATGCCGGAACCGATCAGCGAGGCCAGCGGCATCACCGCGCAGCAGCCGATTTCTTCCAGCATCTTGGCCTGAATGGGGTCGTCGGCGCAGTAGACCATTACGTCAAAGCCTTCCTTGACCAGAATGTCGGCCGCCTTGAGGGTTTCCGGCATATTGGGAAAGAGGGTGTGCGGATCGCCCAGCACCTCGAGCTTTACCAGCTTATGGCCGTCGAGCAGTTCGCGCGCCAGACGCAGCGTGCGCACGGCCTCGTCGGCGGTGTAGCAGCCGGCGGTGTTGGGCAGCAGGGTGTACTTGGACATCGGCAGCACGTCCAGCAGCGAGGGCTGGTTCGGATCCTGGCCGATGTTCATGCGACGGATCGCCACCGTGATGATCTCGGCGCCGGAGGCTTCGACCGCGGCCTGGGTTTCCGCAAAATCCTTGTACTTGCCGGTGCCGACGATCAGGCGCGATTGGTAGGCCTTGCCGGCGATGGTGAGGCTGTCGCGGGTGGATGGGTTGCTCATGGTGAGTTCCGTTCGGGAGGGGCCGGACCGAGAAGAAAACACGGCCAGCCGGCGCCGTTCCAAACGACGGCGCAGAGGGGGCAAATTCTAACATGCAGCCATTAGCGCCCCCAAGGCGGCTTGCCAATAGTCCAGGCGGATGACAGACGCATGCAAATCCGCACCGCATAAGTGCATGTCAGGCAGGTGTCTGATTCATGCTGGCGCATTGTTTTTAATGGGA
>DATMTO010000005.1:0-2659 GCA_035564055.1 Rhodocyclaceae bacterium
CGACCCTGTGGCTGAGCCGCGAAGAAAAGAACAACGCGTTCAACGCCGAAATGATCCGCGAACTGATCCTCGCACTGGACAAGGTTGCCAGCGACGCCAGCCTGCGTTTCCTGTTGGTGCGCGGGCGTGGTAAGCATTTCAGCGCCGGCGCCGATCTGGCGTGGATGCAGCAATCGGCCGAACTCGATTACCACACCAACCTGGACGATGCCCGCGAACTGGCGGAGCTGATGTACAACCTCGCCAAGCTGAAAATCCCGACCGTGGCCGTGGTGCAGGGCGCGGCGTTCGGCGGCGCGCTGGGGCTGATCAGTTGCTGCGACATGGCAATCGGCGCCGATGACGCGCAATTCTGTCTGTCGGAAGTGCGCATCGGCCTGGCACCGGCGGTGATCAGTCCGTTCGTGGTGCAGGCCATCGGCGAACGTGCCGCGCGTCGTTATGCGCTGACTGCCGAGCGCTTCGGCGGGCAGCGTGCGCGAGAAATCGGTTTGTTGTCCGACAGCTACCCGGCCGCCGAGCTTGATCAAGCCGTCGAGCAATGGATCGACAACCTGCTGCTCAACAGTCCGGCCGCGATGCGCGCCAGCAAGGATCTGTTGCGCGAAGTCGGTAACGGCGCGCTGACCCCGGCGCTGCGCCGCTACACCGAAAACGCCATCGCGCGCATCCGCGTCAGCCCTGAAGGCCAGGAAGGCTTGCGCGCCTTTCTGCAAAAACGTGCGCCAAGCTGGCAAGCCGCAACCACCACTAAGGAGCCGCGTTGATGAGCGCACCTGTTCTCACCACCCTGCTGGTGGCCAACCGTGGCGAAATCGCTTGCCGGGTCATGCGTACCGCCAAGGCGCTGGGCCTGACCACCGTCGCCGTGCACAGTGCCACCGACCGCGAAGCGCGGCACAGCCGGGAGGCGGATATCCGCGTTGATCTCGGGGGCAGCAAAGCCGCCGACAGTTATCTGCAAATCGACAAGCTGATCGCGGCGGCCAAGGCCAGCGGCGCGCAGGCGATTCACCCGGGGTACGGTTTCCTGTCGGAGAATGCCGGCTTCGCCCGTGCCATTGAACAGGCCGGGCTGATTTTCCTCGGCCCGCCCGCTTCGGCCATCGACGCGATGGGCAGCAAATCCGCAGCCAAGGCGCTGATGGAGACCGCCGGTGTGCCGCTGGTGCCGGGCTATCACGGCGAGGCGCAGGATCTCGAAACCTTCCGCGATGCCTGCGCACGCATTGGCTATCCGGTGCTGCTCAAGGCCACGGCCGGTGGCGGCGGCAAAGGTATGAAAGTGGTTGAGGACGTCAGCCAACTGGCCGAAGCGCTGGCCTCGGCGCAGCGTGAGGCGCAGTCGTCGTTCGGCGATTCGCGGATGCTGGTGGAGAAATACCTGCTCAAACCACGCCATGTGGAAATTCAGGTGTTCGCCGATCAGCATGGCAACTGCCTGTACCTCAACGAGCGTGATTGCTCGATCCAGCGCCGGCACCAGAAGGTCGTCGAAGAAGCCCCGGCCCCGGGCCTGACCCCGGAACTGCGCCGCGCCATGGGCGAAGCGGCCGTGCGTTCGGCGCAGGCGATCGGTTACGTCGGTGCCGGCACCGTCGAGTTTCTGCTCGATGCGCGTGGCGAATTCTTCTTCATGGAGATGAACACGCGCTTGCAGGTCGAGCACCCGGTCACCGAAGCGATCACTGGCCTCGATCTGGTGGCGTGGCAGATTCTTGTGGCGCGCGGTGAAGCGCTGCCGATCACCCAGGATCAGGTGCCGCTCAATGGCCATGCGATTGAAGTGCGCCTGTATGCCGAAGATCCCTCGAATGATTTCCTGCCCGCCACCGGACGTCTGGAGCTTTACCGTGAATCGGCCGCCGGACCGGGGCGTCGGGTGGATAGCGGGGTTGCAGAAGATGATGAAATTTCGCCGTTCTATGATCCGATGCTCGGCAAGCTGATCGCCTGGGGCGAAGATCGCGAACAGGCGCGCCTACGGCTGTTGAGCATGCTTGATGAGTTCGCGATTGGCGGCTTGAAGACCAACATCAACTTCCTGCGGCGGATCATCGCGCATCCCGCGTTTGCCGCCGCGGAGCTGGATACCGGGTTTATTCCGCGTTATCAGGAAACGCTGTTGCCCGCTCCGGGTGAGCTGAGCGATGAGTTCTGGCAGACCGCAGCACAGGCTTTCGCGCAGAGTCTGCCGGGCGCTGTTCGGGCGGATGACCTGGGTTCGCCGTGGGCGTTTAACAGCGGGTTGCGCGCAGGGTTGCCGGCGGAAGTCACCTTGCACTTGAGCTGCGAAGGTCAGGATCGGGCGTTGACCTTGGGCAGCACCGACAACGCCAAACTGTCGGATGAAGCATTGGTCGTCGAGCACGATGGCGTACGTCGCACCTTGCGCGCCATTCGTCAGGGCGATTCGCTGTACCTGCAATGGGAAGGCGAGTTGCGGCGTATTCAGATGTTCGACCCAATCAGCGCCGTCGACGCCAGCCACAGCCATCAGGGCGGTCTGACTGCGCCTATGAACGGCAGCATCGTGCGGGTGTTGGTGGAGGCCGGGCAATCGGTCGAGGCCGGTGCGCAACTGGTGGTGCTGGAGGCGATGAAGATGGAGCACAGCATTCGCGCGCCCCATGCGGGAGTGATCAAAGCGCTGTATTGC
>DATMTO010000006.1:0-7441 GCA_035564055.1 Rhodocyclaceae bacterium
CACGCTGACTTCGGCGGCGCCGATGGAGGCGAGCAGGCCCAGTTCGGCCGGGCGCAGCAGCTTGCCGGCGGTAATGGCGGCGTGATTGGCACGCAGATCTTCACCGGCGCGGCGGATGTTCTGGCCCTGCTTCTGGCCGGGTGGGAGGGTGACGCTCAGTTGTTCACCCTCGCCATCAACCGTACAGACCTCCTGAATCACCACGGTATCGACACCCTGCGGAATCACCGCGCCCGTCATGATGCGCAGGGCCTCACCGGGCTGGAGTGCGGCCGGGCTGGGGTGGCCGGCGAACACTGTGCCGACGACCTTGAGACGGGCCGGCGCATCGCCGGAGATATCGGCAAAGCGCACCGCATAACCGTCCATGGCCGAGTTGTCGTGGGCCGGAACGTTGATGGGGGAAATCGCATCCTCGGCCAGCACGCGGCCCAAAGCCTGGCGTACGAAGACGCGTTCGATGCCGTCGACTGGCTGCAGCTGGGACAAGATGAAATCCAGCGCCTTGGGTACGGTCATGGCGTTGGGGTCGTAGTCGCTCTGGCAAGAAATGGCTTGGCTCAGACTGGTCGTCGGGGAAGTCACTTGCTGCTCTCCAGGGTGTTCAGTTCTTCGGGCGTGTTGAGATTGGCGAAGGCGGCCTCGTCGGGGAAGTCGACGAAGGTGGCGCCGTTCTGCTTCTGCCAGAACCCCATCTTGCGTTCGCCGCTATTCAGGAAGGCGGCGAGCTGGTGCGTGAGTTCCTTGTGCACCAGCATGAAGACGGGATGGGTTTGCACCGGCGTGCGGGCCACGAGCAGATCGCTGCAGCCGGCTTGTTTGCTGGCCTCGATAAAGCGGGCGGCGAGGTCGAGCGGGAAGTTCGGCGAATCGCAGGGTACGGTCAACAGCCATTCGGTGGGGCTGGCGCGCAGCCCGGCCAGCAGGCCGGCCAGCGGTCCGGCGAACTGTTCGTTCTGCGGATTGGCGGCATCGGCGACGACCGGATAGCCGAAGCCGTCGTAGATGTCGGCGTTGCGGTTGGCGTTGATGAGCAGCGTGCCGACCTGGGGCGCCAGGCGTTCGATCGCATGCACGATCATGGGCTTGTCTTCAAACAGCACAAGGCCCTTGTCGCTGCCGCCCATACGGCTGCCCTGGCCGCCGGCGAGGATGAGGCCGGTGATCTGGTCGGGGGTGAGTGCCATGTCAGCCGCCGATGTAGCTCATCTCGATCTTCTTGGCCGCCGCAGTCTCGGCGGTGCGAATCTCGGAATAGCGATCGCCGCGTTGCTGCCAGATGGCCTGGATGGTGCGCGCCAGGATTTCATCCTCTGCGCCGCCACGCAGCAATTGGCGGATGTCGTGACCTTGCTGGGCAAACAGACAGGTGTAGAGGCTGCCTTCGGGCGAAAGGCGCAGGCGGGTGCAGCTGGAACAGAAGGCTTCCGTCACCGAGGAGATCACACCGACTTCGCCACTTCCATCCTTGAACTTCCAGCGCTTGGCGACTTCGCCACGATAGTTCGGGTTGGCGGGTTCAATCGGCAGCTCGGCGTTGATCAGATCGACGATGGCGCGCGAGGGCAGCACTTCATCCATCTTCCAGCCATTGCTGGAGCCCACGTCCATGTATTCGATGAAGCGCACGATATGGCCGCTGCCCTTGAAGTGGCGCACCATGGGCAGAATGGCGTGCTCATTCACGCCCTTCTTGACGACCATATTGATCTTGACCGGCCCGAGGCCAACGGCGGCTGCCGCTTCAATGCCTTCAAGCACGTCCGACACGGGGAAGTCCATGTCGTTCATCTTCTTGAAGGTCTCGTCGTCGAGGGCATCGAGCGACACCGTGACGCGTTGCAGGCCGGCATCCTTGAGCGCCTGGGCCTTTTTGGCGAGCAGCGAGGCATTGGTCGTCAAGGTGAGTTCGACCGGCAATTTCGCCAGTTTATCGATCAGGCGTTCGAGATTCTTTCTCAGCAGCGGTTCACCGCCGGTGAGGCGGATCTTCTGTACGCCCTGGGCGACGAAGATCTTTGCGACGCGTTCGATTTCCTCGAAGGAAAGCAGCGACTCGTGCGGCATGAACTTGAAGTCGCGATTGAACACCGTCTTCGGCATGCAGTAGCTGCAGCGGAAGTTGCAGCGGTCGGTTACCGAAATGCGCAGGTCGCGGATGCCACGGCCGAGCGTATCCACCGGCTGCCCGACGAGGGGGCCGGTGGCGCTCGGCAGCGTGAAGCCACCTGCCTTGATCGGAATGACGCGCTGGTTCATCTCTATACAGCTTAGGTAAGGCCTCAACTATTGGATACAAGGGGCTTGCCCCTTGTGATCCCCAAAGTTTGTGGCCGTGCCATTAACTTATACGCCTTGCTTCAAGCTCGCTTCAATAAAAGGATCGAGGTCGCCGTCGAGCACCTTCTGGGTGTTCGAGATTTCCACGTTGGTCCGCAGATCCTTGATGCGCGACTGGTCGAGCACGTAGGAGCGGATCTGGTGACCCCAGCCCACATCGGTCTTGCCGGCTTCCAGCTTGTCGGCTTCGGCCTGACGCTTGCGCATTTCCAGCTCGTAGAGCTTGGATTTGAGCATGTCCATGGCGGCGGCACGGTTGCGGTGCTGCGAGCGGTCGTTCTGGCACTGCACCACGATGCCGGTTGGATTGTGCGTAATACGAATGGCGGAGTCGGTCTTGTTGATATGCTGACCGCCGGCGCCGGAGGCGCGGAAGGTGTCCACGCGCAGATCGGCCGGATTGATCTCGACTTCAAATGAGTCGTCGAGTTCCGGGTACACGTACAGGCTGGCGAAGGAAGTGTGACGACCGCCCGACGAGTCGAAGGGGCTCTTGCGGACCAGACGGTGCACCCCGGTTTCGGTACGCAGCAGGCCGTAGGCGTATTCGCCCTCGACCTTGATCGAGGCCGAGCGGATGCCGGCCACGTCGCCTTCGGTTTCTTCCAGCACTTCGGCCTTGAAGCCCTTGCGTTCGCAATACTTCAGGTACTGGCGCAGCAGAATGCTGGCCCAGTCGCAGGCCTCGGTGCCGCCGGCGCCGGCCTGGATGTCGATGAAGCAGTTGTTGGGGTCGGCCGGCTGATTGAACATGCGGCGGAACTCGAGGCCCGCGACAGTCGATTCAACGCCTTCCAGATCGGCGGCGACCGCTTCCAGCGTGTCGTCATCGCCTTCGTCCTTGGCCATGTCGAACAGGTCCTGCGCGTCCGTCAGCGAGGCCGAGACACCTTCAAGCGTCAGCACGACATTTTCGAGCGATTTCTTTTCGCGGCCCAGTGCCTGGGCGCGTTCGGCGTCTTCCCAAATCTTGGGATCGGCCATTTCCTGATTCAGTTCTTCGAGCTTCTCCGCCTTGACGTCGAAGTCAAAGATACCTCCGCAGTTCGGTGCCGCGAGCGGCGAGATCGGCAATCTTGTTGCCGATGGCATTGATGCGTTCTGCTTCCATGGTGCTGTGGTCTTTCGGCTTGATAGCAAAGGCGCAATTATACCGGAGCGCCTGCCCAAAGCCGGGGCACCGGGCTGGTGCGTCAGCGCCGCAATGCACTGCGAAAGGGCGTTCCGTTCGGTGTTTCGACGCACTTCAATGGATTGTGGTGCTGTAGATGCCTGTTTTTGCGGTCGGCATGGAGCTTGCTAAATGGAGATCGAGTGAAGGCTGAATGCAAGGAAGGGGGCCGAACGCGCAGCAAAAAAGCGCTTCGGTGGGCTTCAAATCAACCAAGAAAAATCGACACCATCATGAATACCCCGAGTCGTAGCGGAGCTGGCAGATTGGTCGCCACGAGTGCCGTCTTCTTTCTGGCGGGCGTCGGCCTGGCCACCGCCCTTGCCAGCTGGGGCGAGACGCAGGCATGGATTATCGGCGCTGCCGGTGCAGCGCTGCTGGCATGGGGCGCCGGCATGCTGATGGCATTTTGTCGCGCGCAGGCCTTGTGGCAGGTCGAGCTGGCGCGTTTTATCGGCGATATCGAGAAGGGCAATCTGACTGCACGCATCGATCCGACCCGGGTGCGCGGGCAAGTCTCGCTGGTCGAGCGCATGAATGCGATGACGCGCTCGCTGGTGCATGTGTTCGGCGCCTTCACCCGCCTGTCGCACGAGCTGGCCAGTGTGGCCGGTGAGACCACGCGTAACGCCAGTGGTGGCGACAACGGCGTACGCAAGCAGCGCGACATTACCGTGGCTTCGGCCGCAACGCTGGAACAGCTCACGGTGAGTCTCGCCAGCGCCAGCGACCAGGCCGGCGAAGTGGCCGGCGTGGCCCGCAGTACGCAGCAGGTTGCGGTGGATGGTGCCGAACGCGTGCGCGTCCTGGCCGGCATGCTGGACGAGCTGGCGGATTCGGTGACCAGCTCGACGCAGACGGCGCGCAAGCTGGGCGAGAGTTCTCAGGAAATCGGCACCATCGTCAAGGTCATCGCCGGCATTGCCGACCAGACCAATCTACTGGCCCTGAATGCGGCCATCGAGGCAGCACGGGCCGGCGAGGCCGGGCGCGGGTTTGCGGTCGTCGCCGACGAGGTACGCAAGCTGGCCGAACGCACCTCGGAAGCCACGCGCGATATCAATCAGCGGATTGCCGAGATCCGCGTCGACGTCGGCCAGATGGTCGACAGCATGGTAGCGACCGACGAGCGGGCGGCACTCAGTACGGCCGAAGCCGAAGCAGCGCGGAAGACACTCCATCACGTCGCCGAGAGCGCGCAACGCACACGTGAACTGGTGGACGACATTGCGCGCGCCAGCCGCGAGCAGAGTCTGGCCAGCCAGAGCCTGGCCCAGAACATTGAACAGGTGGCGCAACTGGCCGACCACAACGAGCTGCTCGTCCGGGAAAACACCGAGTTGTCGGGCTATCTGGATCAGCTGGCGCACCAGCTCACCACGACCATACGCAGCTATCGCTTCGAATAAGGTCGAACCGGAATCATGAATATGCTGAACCTATCCCTCATTGCCATCGCCGTCGGCCTGGTCCTTACCTGCTTCTGGTGGATGCGCCGTCGCAGCCATCTGATGGGAGACCGCGTCAAGACGGCGCGTACCGCCATCCACGCCTGCAACACGTTGCTCGATCTGGTCGCTGGTATCCAGCAGCATCGCGGCATGAGTACCGCCTGGCTGGCCGGCGACCGGAGCTTCGAGCGGCGCCTGGCGGTGAAGCGGGGCGAGATCGAGCCGCTGGTTCAGAAGCTGCAGCAAATCGCCGCCGAGGAGAATACGCGGAGCTATCCCTGCTTCACGCCCAACGACGTGTCCTTGTGGCGCCATCGCTGGGGCCTGTTGATCAGCGAACTTTCCTCCAGCAGCGTCGAGAAATCAATCGCGACGCACAGTAACCTGATTGCCATGCTGCTCAACTGGCTCGATGTGCTGGGTGAAGCGCGCATCGAGTTGCCGCTCAAGGATCTGCTGCCGGAGGGGACCGTGCGTAATTTCTCGCATCGACTGCCGCAGCTGTCCGAAACGCTGGGGCAGGCGCGCGCCACCGGCAGTGGCGTGGCCGCGCTCGGCAGCTGTCCGGCAGTGGCGCGGGTACGACTGATGTTCCTCGTCTCGCGTGCCGAGTCGCTGATCGATCAGGCCTGTGCCGTCGACAACCGCGGTGCGAGCGCCGAACGTCTGGTCAAGGCGCTGGCCGCTACGATCCGCAGCCACATGCTGTCCAAGGCGCAGGTCGACATCAGCGCCGAAGACTATTTTGCCGAAGCCACCCGTTCCATCGACGCTGTTTTTACCTGGGTCCGCGAATGCGGCCAGGGGCTCGAGCAGGCCATCACCGAGGTGGACGCGGGACATCCGCAAAGCAGGCAGTTACGCCTGCAGGGCAGCAAATGAGGGGTATCGGTAAATGCTTTACTCCTTACGCCGCAGTCTGCTGACTGCAGAACGGCAGCCTGCGCGCATGAGCTGGAGGCAAGTGAACAGCGACAGGATGCTCGGCGATCTGCTGCGCATTCTCGACGGCATGATCTATCGTTGCGCCATCGACAAGCACTGGACCATGATCCTGCTCAGCGACGGCTGCAAGGAGATCACCGGCTACAGCGCCGATGAGATCTGCAACAACCGGGTGGTGTCTTATGAGCAGCTGACTGAGCCGAGCGACCGCGAGAGCATACGTAACACGCTCAATGCCGCCATCGTCGAGCAGGCGCCGTTTACACTGGAATACAGGATCCGCTGCAAGGGCGGCGAGCGCAAGTGGGTACGCGAGCGCGGCGCCGCCGTTATCGACGAGCATGGCGCGTTGGTGCTCGAAGGTGTTATTTCGGACATCACGGAGTCGGTCGAGACGCAGTCGCGCCTGGTCAAGGCCGAACTGCGCTACCGCAGCATCTTCGAGAATTCCGCCATCGGCATGTTCCAGACTTCGACCGACGGCCACTACCTGGCCGCAAATCAGGCGCTGGCCGACCTCTACCGCTACGATTCGCCCGACGAGCTAATGGCCGGCGTGGCCGACATCAGCAGCTCGCTGTATGTCCATCCGGAACGCCGTACCGAGTTTGCCCGACAAATACAGATGTACGGCCAGGTCAGCGAGTTCGAGTCCGAGGTGTTTTGCCGTGACGGCACGCGCATCTGGATTTCGGAAAATGCCCATGCCGTGCGCGGCAGCGACGGCGAGCTGCTTTACTACGAGGGTACGGTCGAGAACATTACCGAGCGGCGCCAGCACGAGGCCGAGCTTGAATATCAGGCCACGCACGACGCGCTGACCGGGCTGCCCAATCGCAACCTGCTCATCGACAGGCTCGAGCAGGCGATTGCCTACGCCCGCCGCTACTGCTATTTTGCGGCGGTGGTCTTCATCGACCTCGACAACTTCAAGTTCATCAACGACAGCCTTGGCCATCAGGCCGGCGACCGCCTGCTGGTCGAGATTTCGCGCCGCCTCAAGGCCTGCCTGCGCGAAACCGATACCGTGTCGCGCTACGGCGGCGACGAGTTCGTGCTGGTGCTTAACAACTACTACGAGTCCACTTCCATTGCCCGCCTGCTGGACCGGTTGCTGGCCGAAATCGCCCAGCCGGTGGATGTCGGCAGCGATGGTCATGTGCAGGAGCTGATCGTCACTTGCAGCATTGGTGTCAGCCTGTTTCCGAGCGACGGCGAAACGGCGGTCAACCTCATCAAGAGCGCCGACGCGGCCATGTATCTGGCCAAGGAGCAGGGCAAGAGCAACTACCAGTTCTTCACGCGCAAGCTCGGCGCTCAGGCGACCGAGCGCATGGTGCTGGAAACCCGTCTGCGCCGGGCTTTGGAGCGCGACGAGATTCGCGTCGCCTATCAGCCCAAGGTTGATCGCGACGGTGCGCTGGTCGGCTTCGAGGCACTGGTGCGCTGGGTCAGCAGCGATCTGGGGCTGGTGCCTCCGGACAAGTTCATTCCGCTGGCCGAGGAAACCGGTCTCATCGAGCCGCTGTCAGAG
>DATMTO010000007.1:0-2238 GCA_035564055.1 Rhodocyclaceae bacterium
GAAATCCCGCCTGACTGCAATTGAAGAGGGGCGACAGCACTTATACTCAGGCATACACAACCACCCCACCCGGAGCCATCCAATGTCGCGAAGCACCCAGCTTCCCGCACTCCGAATCGCGCTCATCTATCTGGCCGTTGCCGGTCTGTGGATCGTCCTCTCGGACCTGGCCATGGACATGCTGTTGCACGACCATGCGTCCTACGTGGCCATGCAGACCTGGAAGGGCTGGTTTTTTGTCGGCGTCACTGGCCTTCTGCTGTTCCTGCTGGTGCGCTCGGCCATGCGTCGACTCAAGCGGGAAATGCTCGACCAGCAGCAACTCAGCGCCGAACTCGCGACCAGCCGCTCGATCCAGGCGCGTCTGCTGGAGACGCTGGATGATCTTGTGTGGATGCGCGACCTGAAGAGCGGCGAATATCTGTTCATCAGCCGCGCCGTCGAGAACATCTACGGCGTCAAGGCCGAAGTTCTCCTGAAACACTCGACTTACTGGATCGACTGCGTTTACCCCGAAGACCGTCCGATTGCCGAAGGCAAGCAGGTCACGCTGCAGACACAGGGCTGGGCCGAGGTCGAATACCGTATCCGGCGCCACGACGGCAAGCTCTGCTGGCTGCGCGACCGCACCCGCCTGATCCACGACGACGCGGGCCAGCCGGCCTGGCTGATCGGCATCGCCACCGACATCAGCACGCAGCGCCAAAACGCCGAACATATCCACCGCCTGTCCAACTACGACCGCCTGACCGGGCTGCCGAACCGGGTCATGCTCGACGGACTGCTGCATGCCGCGCTGGAATCGGCACGCACCGAAGGCCGGCACCTGGCGATCCTCTATCTCGATCTGACGCGCCTCAAGGACATCAACGACACCTTCGGCCACACCATCGGCGACGGCGTGCTGCGCTGCTTTGCCGAACGCCTGCGCAGCTGCCTGGAGCCGCACGAGTTCATTGCCCGCCTCGATGCAGATGAATTCGCCGCCGTGCTGCCGCGTCTGGGCGATGCGGCGGAGGCCGGACTGGTCGCACAACGGATGCTGGCCGCGCTGACGGTGCCGGTCTCGCTCGAATCCGGCGAGGTGCGGATTGCCGCCAGCATCGGCATCAGCGTATTTCCGGGCGACGGTGAAACCTCGGAGACGCTGTTGCAGCATGCCAGTATTGCGCTGCAGGACGCCAAGGCGAACGGTCGCAGCCAGATGAGCTTCTACCGGCCGGACATGAACGCCGCTGTCAGCGAGCGGGTCGCCCTGATGGGCGAACTGCATCGCGCGCTGGAACGGCAGGAGCTCGAACTGCACTATCAACCGCAGATCGATTTGCGCAGCGGCCGCATCATCGGCCTGGAGGCGCTGATGCGCTGGCGCCATCCGACCCGCGGCATGGTGCCGCCGGCGCAGTTCATTCCGCTGGCCGAGGAAAGCGGGCTGATCCTGGAACTCGGCGCCTGGGCGCTGCAAGAGGCTTGCCGACAGAATCGCGCCTGGCAGGATGCGGGGCTGGCACCGCTGGTGGTGGCGGTGAACGTGTCGGCGCGCCAATTCAACGGCAGCCTCCACGGCACGGTGGCACGCACCCTGGCCGACACGCGTCTCGATCCGCGCTGGCTGGAGCTCGAAGTCACCGAAAGCGCCATCATGGGTGGCGCGGCGCACATGCTGGAAGTCCTCGACGACCTGCGCCGCCTCGGCGTGCAACTGTCGATCGACGATTTCGGCACCGGCTACTCCTCACTGTCGTATCTGACGCGTTTCGCGGTCAACAAGCTGAAGATCGATCAGGCTTTCGTGCGCGGCGCGCTGCAGAACGAACGCGATGCCACCATCGTCGGCATCATCGTGCAGATGGCCAAGGCCCTGCAGTTGCGCGTGATTGCCGAAGGCGTCGAAACCGAGGCCCAGGCCGAGATGCTGAAGCGGCTTGATTGCGACGAGGGCCAGGGCTATCTCTTCGCACGGCCGCAACCGCCCGCCGAGATCGGCGCGCGACTGCAACGCGACCAGCAGCAAGCCTGACGCGGAAGCCGCGCCCACAACGCGGCGAATTTGGCTTAGTCTGCGTCCTTCGCTCTTCCGCCATCGCCTCCATGCACACCAGCCTCGGCCCGGCAGAAATCCAGGCCTACCGAACCACGCTGCGCCGGCAAAGCCTGCAGGCCCGCGAATCGCTGAGCGCCGCCGAACACGCGCTGCTGTCGGCGCGCATCGAGCGCAATCTGCGCGCCCAGCTGCAG
>DATMTO010000008.1:0-18375 GCA_035564055.1 Rhodocyclaceae bacterium
GTCGTAGCCGCGGCTACCGAGGCCGCCGACGGCAGCCCGACGCACTCGGTCGCGTTGACCGCCACCGACCGCCCTGCGGCCGATGCACCGCAGGAAACTGCGGCCGGCAACATCTTGCGTGTGCGGGCCAATCTGGTCGACGATCTGGTCAACAACTCCGGCGAAATCGCCATCACCCGTTCGCGTATCGAGGGCGAAATTCGCACGGTCAAGGAATCGCTGCTCGACCTCACCGAGAACGTCATCCGTCTGCGCAACCAGCTGCGCGAAATCGAAATTCAGGCCGAGTCGCAGATGCAATCGCAGCAGGCGCAGGCCAGCGAGCATAGTGCCGCGTTCGACCCGCTCGAATTTGACCGCTTCACGCGCTTCCAGGAACTCACCCGCCTGATGGCGGAAAGCGTGAACGACGTCTCGACCGTCCAGCACAACCTGCTGCGCAACCTGGAAAACACCGACGCGGCACTGGTCGCGCAGTCGCGCCTCAACCGTGAGCTGTCGCAATCGCTGATGAGCGTGCGCATGGTCCCGTTCAACTCGGTCGCCGATCGTCTCTATCGCATCGTACGGCAGGCATCGAAGGATACCGGCAAGCGCGCCAGTCTCGACATCCGCGGCGCCCAGACCGAGCTTGACCGCTCCGTACTGGACAGCATGATCGGCCCAATCGAGCACTTGCTGCGGAATGCCATTGCCCACGGCCTGGAAGACACGGCAAAACGGAGTGCCGCCGGCAAGAGTGAGGTCGGCGAGATCACCATCAGCGTGGCGCAAACCGGCAATGAAATCGCCATTGTCCTTGAAGACGACGGCGGCGGCCTCGACTTCGAACGTATTCGCGCCACCGGCGAGGCACGCGGCCTCGTAAACAACAACGACATGCTGGATGAGCAGGCCTTGATCGAACTGATCTTCACGCCTGGCTTCTCGACCATGTCCGAAGTGACTGCGCTGGCCGGTCGCGGCATCGGCATGGACGTGGTCAAGAGTGAAGTGCAGAACCTCGGCGGCCGTATCGAAGTGGATACCCGGGCCGGTAAGGGCTCACGCTTCAGCATCTACTTGCCGCTGACGCTGGCCGTTGCCCAGGGCGTGCTGGTCCGCGTCGGCCTGCGTACCTTCATTCTGCCGGCAGGTCTGGTGGCGCAGGTCAGCGAACTCAAGCCCGCGGCCATCGAAACCGTACGCAAGACCGGCAGCACTGAATGGCAAGGCACCACTTACCCATACCATTTCCTGCCGCACCTGCTCGGGATGACAGATACGCAGCCGGAACCTGCGCGGCGTCACTGGCTGATGCTGTTGCGCGCCGGTAACCAGCACATCGCGCTGGAAGTCGATGCCCTGCTCGGCAATCAGGAAGTCGTGGTGAAGAATATCGGGCCGCAGCTGGCTCGCGTGCCCGGTGTCGTCGGGGCGACCGTGCTCGGCGACGGCGAAATCGCGTTGATCATCAATCCGATCGCCCTCGCTGGCCATCGTCCACGCAGCGTGCCGGCAGCAACCGTTGCCCCCGTGGCAGCCGAGCCCGTCATCGAAGTGCCGACCGTACTGGTGGTCGATGATTCGCTGACCGTACGCAAGATCACCGGCCGTCTGCTGGAGCGTTCGGGCTACCGGGTCGTCACTGCCAAGGACGGCATCGATGCGCTGGAGCAGATGGTGGAGCTGGTACCCGACGTCATGCTGGTGGACATTGAGATGCCGCGCATGGACGGTTTCGATCTGACGCGTAACGTTCGTGCCGACGCACGACTCAAGGCGATCCCCATCGTCATGATCACCTCGCGGACAGCTGAGAAACACCGTAACTATGCCGCTGAAATCGGCGTCAACCACTATCTCGGCAAGCCTTACGACGAAGATGAGCTGCTACGCATCATCGCCGGCTTTACTGGCTAGGTATCCCCGTAGTTGAGGCAGGAAGACTACAATCCTGCCTCGACTTATCTTATTGGCTGGCCCCTGGAGCCTGACTCCATGGCTGCCATGTGTTAGCCCTGCCTTATGTCACAGACTCTTCTTTCGGCGCGCGCATCATGGCCGCGTAAAGCACTCCCTTTTGTTTTGGTGCTATTGATTTTTGTCCTGCCGAGCGCGGGAACGGCAGCAATACGCAGTGTGCTTCTGGCTGCCTGCCTTGGACTAACCCTGTGGATATGGGTGAAGGAACGGCCCACCTTGCCTCCCTATCTTTGGGCCTTTGCCGTTTGGGCGTTAGCTGGGGTGCTGTCAGCCGTCAATGCATCAAATCCCGGCAAAGTCTTGGCGATCGCCAAAAGCGAAGTGCTTTACTCCGCCTTGGTCTATCTATCCTTTTATTTTGCGGCGGCCGAAACCCGCTTTTTCTCCTTGCTGCGAAGAGCGGTCGCATCCAGCCTGGCTTTCTTCGGACTAAGTGCAATTATCGGTACGATAAATGCGGGTGGAAATTGGGAACCCAGCTTTTACAATCAGCTTGGCGAGTACAACACGTTTGTCACGCTCTCGCTGCCGCTGGTACTCAGTGCAATTCTGCCCGGCGCGATCCGCGCCGGGAGCGCAATGGAGCGCTGGCTTACAGCAGTGGCGATCGTAATCGCATTCGGTGGCTGCCTGTTCAGTAGCAGTCGCGGGATATGGATTAATCTCTCCCTTGTTATCGTTTTCCTGGCTGTTTACGCCTATAGAAACCATCCGAGGCGCATCTTCCTCATGGGTAGCTTAATCGTAGTCATCGGCTGCTCCGCGCTCTGGGCCGCTCACATGGCCAGCACCCATCGGCATTTAAGCCTAGCCCAAAGCAACGCACGAGAACTCATTTACCGGGCTGCATGGGAGCATATAAAGGAGGCGCCGATTTTTGGCCATGGTTACGGACGCATCACCAGTCAAGAATACTACGAAGCGAAATTCGGTGGACACATCGAGCATCCGCATAACGTCGTTTTAAGCTATGCAGATCAAGCCGGAGTGTTTGGTCTGGCTGCAATCGTCGCCCTATTCTGGCCGTTTGGGAGCTATTTCCTTCGCCAGGTCCGAACGTCGACCAATCCAATTTTCGCCGTGATCGGCTGCGTCCTGCTCGTAAGCGTTTTTCTACGCAGCATGCTGGACATGTTTTTCTACGGCCAGAATCTCTGGCTGTATTGGGCGTACTGCGGAACATTGATGGCCCTGTGCCGCGCTCAGACCCAGACGAACTCGAATGCCTCAAGCGCTATAACCTAGACACCGCGCCCGACAGAAGGCGCGGCAGGCTATTCTTTGGCAGCATTGCCGCCAGCGAGCGCCAGCTGCACAACTCCCCAGACCTGATCCACAGATATAGCGGCCATCGGCTCTTCTGGAGAGCAGCTTTGGCCTGCCAGAGGATGATCGACAACTTGCAGTGCGGGGTGCTCCAGCGGCTTGGAAATCCAGCTAGGTAAATCGCCGTGATAGAGCGCCACCATGGGACGATGCAGTGCGCCCATCAGATGTGTCGGGCCAGTATCAACGCCGATATAAAGATCGAGACGTGCCATCAGGGCGGCGGTCTGACGCAGCGAGAGCTTGCCGGCACAAAGCGTCGCGGCCGCGCCCAGGTTTTTTGCGAGCGCCTGCGTTTTGTCCTTTTCGAGGCTGCCGCCGAAGATCAGGAAATGCGCTCCGGGATATTGCTTGAGAATTCGGGTGCAGAGCTCGCTGAAGTTTTGTATCGGCCAGTCGCGATAGGCCTTAGTGGGGAAGCTGGCCACTTGGAGGCCGATCAGCGGGTGGGCGCCCGATGCCGATTGACGGAGGAAGTCCTCGGCCCACGTCGCTTCCTCCGGCGTCACCTGATAGCTCAATGCCATGCCGGCGGGCTTGATATCGAAAGCCGCCGGCAGCCGCAACTGGATATTGACAGCATGTTCGGAGCGCGTCGCCACCGGTTCGACGACCTGGTAGAGGCGGCGATTCAAGGACTCATCGGCCTGTCGGAAGGCAATGACTTTTTTCGCCACGCGCAGCGCATATTCGACCAGAGGCGCGTCGAAATTGCAGACAAAGGCGAGATCGTAGGGTTGCCCACCGAAGCGCCCCTTCCAGAACGCCGAGCGCTTGCTGATGCCGCCCACGCGATGCACATACGGGAGATGTTCGAGCACTTCATAGCGCTTCGGATGCGCCAGTACGTCGATCTGCGCCTGCGGGAAACGATGCGCAACGGCCTTGATCGCCGGCGTCGCCAGCAGGGTATCGCCGATGCGCGAGACGTTGATATAGAGGATGCGTTGCGGAATATCGCTCATGGCGCCGGACAGGCCTTGCGAAAAACGACTTCCATCCGGTCGAGCATCGCTTCGCGCGAGAATTTTTCCTGCGCGCGGAGACGCGCGGCAGCGCCCAACCGCGTCGCCAATGCCGGATCGCCGGCAAGGCGCAGCAAGCCGTCGCGCAATGCTGCTGAATTTCGCGGCGGCACGATCAGGGCCGACACGCCGTTCTCGACCGCCTCGGCAATCGCACCCACCGGGGTGGTGACGATGGGCAGACAGGTCAGCATAGCCTGCAAAATGGCCTGCGGCACACCTTCGTTGGCATAGGACGGCAGACAGAACACATCGAGCACTTGCAGCCAGCGTTCGGGATTATCGCGCTGGCCGGTGAAGGTCGTCCTGTCCTGAATGCCGAGCTCGGCAACGCGCTGCTGCAGGGCTTCGCGCTGCGGACCGTCGCCGACAATCAGCAGGCGCCAGTCGGGGCGCGCGGCCTGGGCGAAGGCTTCGAGCAGATATTGGTGCCCCTTCCAGCTGCGCAAGGTGGCCACGATACCGACGTAATATGCATCGGCCTCCAGGCCCAGTTCAGCGCGCACCGCGCGCTTGTCCGCCATCGGCGCAAATTTTTGCGGATCGATGCCGGTCGGCACCGAGGTGATGTTTTCCAGCGGGAAGCCGTTTTCCTGCGCGAGCATCAGGCGCAGGGACTCGCCGGTGGTCGCGATATGCGCGGTCGCCTTGGTGTACAGCCAGCGCGTCATGGCATTGTCGGTGACGGGTGCGGAAATATGCCGCGTACGCACGATGCCGGGTTTGCGTTTCAACATCAGACGCGCCAGTGCGGTCAGCCAGCTGTCGGTGGAGCTGTGAGTATTGACGACATCCGTGGGGTTGGCCTTGAGCCAGCGGCGCATGGCACACACGCCCTGGAGGCGCTTGCGGCCAATCGCCAGCGTCACGACCGGCACGCCGCGCTTGATCGCCTCTTCATGAATGCGCGAGCCAGGCACGCAGGCAACCGTGACCTCGTGGCCGCGCGCGATCATGCCCAGCGACTCATCCAGGATGCGGATTTCCTGACCGCCCCAGCCGACCGAAGCTTCGGTATGCAGGATACGCATCAGCTGCCCTCCGCCTGGTCGAGCGCATATTGCATCCGATAGAGACGTGCGTAAATGCCGTCCTTGGCTAGCAAGGTGGCATGGTCGCCCATTTCCATGAGGCGGCCGTGTTGCATGACGGCGATGGTGTCGGCGCGCTCGATGGTAGACAGTCGGTGCGCGATGACCAGCGTGGTGCGGTTCTTCATGAGTTCCTCAAGGGCCTGCTGAACCTGACGCTCCGATTCCGAATCGAGCGCGGACGTGGCCTCGTCGAGAATCAGCACCGCGGCGTTCTTGAGCAGAGCGCGCGCAATTGCGAGGCGCTGGCGCTGGCCGCCGGAGAGCCGATTGCCGTTCTCGCCGATATTAGTCTGGTAGCCGTTCGGCATGGCCATGATGAAATCATGCGCATGGGCGGCTTTGGCGGCCTGTTCGATGGCGGCCTGATCGGCATCGGCCATGGTGCCGTAGGCAATGTTGGCAGCGACTGTGTCGTCGAACAACATCACGTCCTGGCTGACGAAGGCGATCTGACGGCGCAGGCTCTTCAGCGACATCGTCTCAGTATCGACGCCGTCGATCAGGATGCGACCCGAGGTGGCCCGATAGAAACGCGGCAGCAGATTAACCAGGGTAGTCTTGCCGCCGCCGGAGGCGCCCACCAGCGCCAGCGTCTTGCCCGCGGGAATATGCAGATTGACGTCACTGAGCGCATCAGTCTCGCCACGCGGATAGCGAAAGCCGACCGCTTCAAAGGTCACATTACCTTCGACGCGCTGCACCTCCAACGTGCCGGCATCGGCCTCAGCCTTTTCGTCGAGCAGGGAAAACACGCTTTCGGCCGCGGCAATGCCGCGTTGCAGGGTGAGATTGATGCCGGCCAGGCTGCGCAACGGTGCCAGCAACATAAGCATGGCGGTAATGAAGGAGACGAAGCTGCCGACCGTGGCCGCGCCGCTGGCCGCCTGCATCATGGCCATGTATACGACCGTCGCCACCGCCAGCGAAACAAAGATATGCACCAGCGGCGAACCGGCCGAGGCGGCCACAGCGGTGCGCATGGCATAGCCGCGCATTCTGTCGTTGATGCGGCCGAAGCGGCGACTCTCCTGAGCCTCGCCGCCGAAAATCTTGAGCACCTTCTGGCAAAGAATGGACTCCTGCAGCGACTGCGTCATCACGCCCAGCCCTTCCTGCGACGCACGACTCATATTGCGCAGGCGCGTCGAGATCATGCGCGTCACCCAGGCAATGAACGGCGCAACGAGCAAGGTGATCACCGTCAGCATCGGGTTGAGATAGAGCAGATAGCCCAGCAGTCCAAGCATGGTCAGCGACTCGCGCACCAGAGTGACGCCGGCGCCGGTGGCAGCATTGCCGATATTGTTCACGTCATTGGTGATGCGCGTGATCAGCGTGGCCGAGGGATAACGCTCGAAATAGGTCATCGGCAGATGCACCAGATGATCGAACATCTGCTGACGAATATCGTTGATGACGCGCGCCTGCACCCAGGCCATCGAATAGCCGGCGCAAAAGGTGATCACGCCGCGCAGGGCGAATAGCACCACAATCAGGGCGGGCACGGCCCATGGCGCGCGCTGTACCAGGCTGTCCGGGTCCTTGCCGGCGAAGCCGTTGTCGATCAAGGGCTGCATCAGCGCCGGCAGGATCGGTTCCATCAGTCCGGCGATGGCGCTTAGCAGCAGGCCGAGCGCCAACATCTTCCAGTAGGGGCGCACGTACTTCAACAAACGCAGGTACAGCTCGCGACTGGTGGGAATGGGGGATTTAGGGGACGTCATTGGCAATGATGGTCGGCAGGCGATGGCCTAGCTTGTAACCTTCGATTATACCCGGCCTCCCCGGTCAAACCGGTCGTTTCGGGGCGCCAAGCAGCTGTCCGTACAGGGATTGCAGACGCGCGGCCATGTCCTCGCGCCCCATCCCCGCAACACACTCGCGAGCCTGTGCGGCCAAGGCTTTTGGATCGGCATCGAGCAGCGCATCGAGCGCCGCCGCTTGCGCCATCGTATCCAGCGCATCGCACACCTTGCCGCAGGTCGCGTCGGCCAGAACCTCGGCTGCGCCGCAGGTCGCGCTGGTCATGACAGGCAGACCGCAGGCCAGCGCCTCCAGCACGACGTTCGGGAAAGGATCGTAGAGCGTGGGCAGAGCGAAGACATCGGCCAGGCCATACCAGGGGCGAACGTCCTGCTGCGGACCGACGAAATGGACGCGCTCCGCCAGCCCCAACCGGGCTGCGAGCGCCTGCATACGGCGGGCATGCTTGTCCTTGCCGACGATCACCGCCACTGCATTCTGGTGATGCAAACGGCTCATCGCCTGGAGTAGCTGTGGCACGCCCTTGCGCGCAAAGCCGGAACCGACATACAACACCACCGGGACACCCTCCGCAATGCCGAGGCGGGCGCGCATCTCGCTGCGATGTTTGGCGCGCAGGCCGGGATTGAAGTGGTCGAGATCGACGCCGTTATGGATCACATGCAACTTGTCGGCGGCCACGTCAAAACGCCGCGCAATATCATCGCGCACCATATGCGAGTTGCAGATCACGGCCTTGAGAGCGGGATGCGAAAACATGCGCCGCTCGGCATCACAAATATAGCGATGCCACGGATGCCAGCGCCCCAGCAAGCGCTGCAGGGCATTCTGCTGCCGGCCGCGCAGCTCCAGCCAGGTGGCATGCACGCCATCTCCCGCGCGAAAGACATCGCAACCGGGAATGCGTTCATGACTTTGCACCAGGTCGAACTCGCCGCGCGCGATCACCTGCTGTACCGCATGGGCAAAGCCGGCGTCACGCCAAAGTCGCCCCAGATAAAAAGGATCGCAGATGCGCGCCGCCTGCTCCGAACCGCCGGACCAGCTGCGCGTGACGATGGTGACCGCCAGATCATCGCGCGCCAGGGCGGACAACGCACGCTCGACGAAGCGCTCGGCGCCGCCGAAAGGCGTATAGCGCTGACGGACGATGGCCAGCTTCACAAGAGCTGCCGACAGGCTGCCAATACGCGTGCGACCGGCAAGGTCACCAGACAGTCGCTGACCTTGCTTCCCCCGCAACCATCCATGCCGCATGGTCGACAGGTGTGCTGATCGCTGCTGACGATACGATGTTGCCCGCCCCAGGGGGCCCACTCAAGCTCGCCGGACGGACCGAACAGGGCTACGACTGACGTGCCAACGGCAGCGGCGATGTGCATGGGCGCCGAATCGACGCCCACGAACAAACGCGCGCGCGCGCTCAGCGCCGCCATTTCGCGCAAACTCAATTGCCCCGACAGATCGACCCAGGCGGCCGTCGAACGGGCGCGGATCTCCGCGATCATGGCGCGCTCGCGTGCGTCAGGCGCACCGGTCACGACGATGCTATGCCCGTCGGCGCCGAGCGCATCGACCAGCTCGGCCATGCGCTCCGACGGCCAGCACTTGAAGAACCAGCGCGAAGCCGGATGCAGATGGATGAACGAATCGCTCAGGCCATGTTCGGCGAGCAGTTGCCCAACGCGCTGTTCAGCCGCGGCGCCGGGCACCATGCACAGGCGCTTGTCTTGGTCGCGCGGATGCAGGCCGATGCGGCGCAGGGCATCGAGGTTTTTCTCGACTGTATGTCGGTTGGCCTGGCGCGGCAGCGAAAACTGGTGGGTGAAGGTACGCTGCCAGAAGCGGCCCTTGCGCTTCGGCGCCACCGCCCAACGGGGCGCCATGAGGCGGGTCATCCAGCCCCCGCGCGGGTGGTCGGTCAGATGTACGACCAGATCGTAGCGCCGTTGCTTCAACGTCCTCAGCAGGCGCCATTCCGTACAAATCTCGTCCCACAGGCTGCGCTTCTTGCCGCGTACGATGCCGTGCAATTGCGTGATCGCCGGATGGCCCTCGAGCATCTGTCGGGTGTCAGCATAGACGAGCGCGTCGATCTCGCTGGCCGGCAGGGCGGCTTTGAGCGTATTGAAAACCGGACTGGTCAGCAGCACATCGCCGTGGTGGCGGAGCTTGATCACGAGTACGCGCCGGACTTCGGCAAGGGGAATGGCATCGTCGAGCATGGCCGCCATTGTGCCAGAGTCGCACCCTTGCATCGGATGCGGGGTGAAGCTTAGCGGTCGGCCAGGAGGCGCCCCAGCAGATCGCTGACCACGCTGGCCTCGAAAGGCTTGTCGCAAATGCCGGAAACGCCTGCCGCCTCGACTGCGGCCAAACGTCCTTCGTCCGACTCGCTGGTCACCATGAGAATCGGCACCTCGTGCTGCCAGCTTTGCGTACGGATGTGCTGCACCAGCGCCTGACCATCCATCTCGGGCATGTTGTAGTCGGTGACGACCAGATCAACCATGGTGCTCTCCAGCAGGCTCACCGCCTCGCGACCGTTACCGGCCTCGACGAAGTTGCGGATCCCCAGGTTTTCCAGCATGCGGCGCATGAAGCGGCGCGCGCTGCCGCTGTCATCAACCAGCAGAACCTTGAGCTCTTCGGCGCGAAAGTCGATTGATGTCGCATGTTCGATGGCGAGAAAATCCAGCGTGGTTTCGAGCACCTTGCGTAACTGTGCATTGCTGAAGGGCTTGGGCAGAATGCCGCAGATGCCGGCCTGGCGCACCGGGTCCAGCGCCTGCGGGCGGGTTTCGCTTGATACCAGAATGAAGGGGATGCCGGCCAGATCGGTTTCCTCGCGCATCGCCAGCACCAGATCCAGGCCGGACATGTCAGGCAGGTACAGCGCGCTGACGACGACTTCAGGACGAATATCGCGCATGCTGGCAAGGGCGGTAGCGCCGGTCTCAACGTTGCGCAGACGCTCCATGCCAAGCTCGCGAAACGCGCGGCTCACCACCTTGGCCTGCATTGCGGAAGGCTCCACCACCAGGATGCTCGGATCGGCAAACGCGGTACTCATCACCACCCCCCATTTAATTTCAGGCCATTGTATCCGCTTTCATATTTTCTGCTTATAAGCACACCGGGGCAGCGTAATTAATCAACAGCCGGCGCTACCCGCCAAGAATTCGGGGGCCGCCAAGCAACAGGGGTTATCGTTTTTTCTATCTTTCAGTTGTCAGCATCTGCCTGCCGACACAGGCTGGCAGGCATGGCATCATTCTGCACATGCACCCCATCCTGCATGTCACCACCTACAACATTCACAAGGGCTTCTCGCAGTTCAACCGGAAGCTGACGGTGCACGAGTTGCGCGATCAGCTGCGCGCCTTGAATCCGGACCTCGTGTTTCTGCAGGAGGTCCAGGGCTTGCATGAAAAACACGCGCAACAGCACCAGCAGTGGCCAGGACGGCCGCAGCACGAATTTCTCGCCGACGATCTCTGGCATAACAGCTACGCGCAGAATGCCGTGTACGATCATGGCCACCATGGCAACGCGATCCTGTCGCGCTTTCCCATCCTCGCCAGCCGCAATCAGGACGTCACGCATCTGCGTTTCGAGAAGCGCGGCCTCTTGCACTGCACCGTGCAGCCGGATGGCTGGTCGCAGCCCTTGCACTGTGTCTGCTCGCATCTGTCCTTGTTCGCCGCCAGCCGGCGCTGGCAGATGGATGCCCTGGCACGCGATCTGGAGGAGCTGATTCCCGCCAATGCGCCACTGATCATCGCCGGCGACTTCAACGACTGGCGTAACCAGGCCCAGTCCCATCTGGCCGAGCGGCTTGGCCTGCAGGAAGCCTTTGCCGGGCGCCTGGGGCGACCGACGCGCAGCTTCCCGGCAGCCATGCCGCTGATGCGCCTGGACCGGATTTACGTACGCGGATTTTCGATCGAGCATGCCGAAGTCCATGGCGGCCCGCACTGGGCGCGCATTTCGGATCATGCCGCACTGTCCGCGCACCTGCGGCCGCTGCAGGCATGACGGGAACCTTTCATCGCGGCAACTGCATCGATCTGCTGCAAAGCGGTGGCGAGTATTTTCCGGCTCTGCTCCGGGCCATCGAGTCGGCGCAAAGCGAGGTCCGGCTCGAAACCTACATCTTCGAGGATGATCCGACCGGCCGCCGCATCGCAGATGCGCTGCTCGCCGCGGCCGCTCGCGGTGTGAATGTCCACGTTGCCGTCGACGGCTTCGGCAGCCCGTCCTTCATGGACGGTCTGGGCCAGATGTTGACCGAGGGCGGCGTGGAGGTCTACGTCTACCGTCCGGAGTTGGCGCGCTTCCGTCTCAAGCGTCATCGCCTGCGCCGCCTGCATCGCAAGCTTGCCTGCATCGACGCCAGCGTGGCCTTCGTCGGCGGGATCAACCTGATCGACGATCTGAATCCACCGAATCTGCCGGAGCCTCGCCTCGACTACGCCGTCAGGGTGCAAGGACCCTTGTTGGCAGATATCCACCGAACCATGCTCAGGTTGTGGATCATGCTGCGCTGGGTCAACCTCGGCCGCCGCTATCGCCCGCGACCGGTGCAGCTCAAGCGCCCGCGCTGTGACGACAATGTCGCTGCCGCGCTGGTGATCCGCGACAATCTCAAACATCGACGCGAAATCGAGCGTGCCTATCTCAAGGCAATCCTGAGCGCACGCGAGGAAATCATCATCGCCAACGCTTATTTCCTGCCCGGACGCTCATTCCGTCGCGCCTTGCGTGCGGCGGCAAAACGCGGCGTCAGAGTCACCCTGCTGCTGGAGGGGCTGGTCGAATACAGGCTGCAGTATTTCGCCACCCTCGCGCTCTACAGCAACCTGCTCGGCGCGGGCATCCGCATCTTCGAATACCGCAAGAGCTATCTGCATGCAAAGGTCGCGGTGGTGGATGGCGAATGGGCCACTGTCGGCTCATCCAACATCGATCCTTTCAGCCTGCTGCTGGCGCGGGAGGCCAACGTCGTGGTGCGGAACAGCGACTTCGCGCGACGCCTGAAAGCCAGTCTCGAACAGGCGATGCAGCAGGGCGCGGTGGAAATCGCGGGCCCCGAGCATTTGTCGCGGCCGCGCCGTCTGTTCGGCTGGCTGGCTTACGGTCTGTTGCGCTTCGTCGCCGGTGTGGCCGGCTATGGCCGCGCGCTTTAGCGGAACAGGCGCGGGTAGTCGATCTTCGGGCAGCGATCCATCACCACCTCGATGCCGGCATCGATGGCTCGCTGCGCCGCCGCATCATTGACGATACCGAGCTGCATCCAGACAAACTTCGCGCCGATGGCGATGGCATCCTCGACCACCGGAGGAATATCCTCGGCGCGGCGGAAGCAATCGACCATGTCGACCGGCTCGGGAATGTCGCGCAGCGACGCATAGCATTTCTCGCCGAGGATCTCGGTCTGCCCGGGATTGACCGGAATCACGCGATACCCCAGATCCTGCAGGTATTTCGCGACGTAATGGCCCGGCCGTTCGGGCTTCGGTGAGCAACCGACAACGGCGATGGTACGCACCGTTTCGAACAGTCGCTTGAGGTCGGCATCGGAATTGATCAGCATGTTTCCTCGGAAAGAAAAGCGGATTTGTGACGGGGCACGCGCGTCAGGGACCAGTTGCGCAGCGCCCACTCCCAAAGCTCGGCCAGGCCACCGTCGACGCAAAGCCGCGGCGGCGGTTGCTGCCCGAGAAAGTCGAGTGCCCGCCACAGGGTGGGCACCGGATTGTCATCGTCGAGCGGTTCCGCCAAGGTCTGCTTCGACAGTTTTTCACCGGCGGAATTCACCGCCACCGGCAGGTGGGCATACTGCGGCATCGGCGCACCAAGGTATTGCTGCAACAAAATCTGTCGCGGCGTCGAATCCAGCAGATCGGCGCCGCGCACGACATGCGTAATCGCCTGCTCAGCATCATCCAGCACCACTGCCAGCTGGTAGGCGAACAATCCGTCGGCGCGCAGCAGCACGAAGTCGCCGACCTCGGTCGCCAGGTCCTGAGCAATCTCGCCCTGCACGGCATCATGGAAAGCGATGCGCTGCTGTCCTACCCGGAGCCGCCAGGCACGCGCCTCCTTGCCGGCCGGCAGACCGTTGCGGCAGGTGCCTGGATAAATCGGTGCACCGTCACTGCCCAGCGACGAATCGGCAATTTCCTTGCGCGTACAGGCACACCCGAAGATGTAGCCGTCGTTGTGTAGCCGGTTCAACGCAGCCTGATAGGCCGCAGTACGATCACGCTGACGCAGGATGTCGCCGTCGATGCGAAACCCGTAACGGACCAGTGTGCGCAGAATCGCCGACTCGTATTCGGGCTTGCAGCGCGGCGCGTCGACGTCCTCGATGCGCACCAGCCACTCACCGGCATGGGTGCGCGCCTCGAGATAGCTGCCCACGGCCGCAATCAGCGAGCCGAAATGCAGTGGGCCGGTCGGGGACGGCGCAAAGCGGCCACGATAGACGACAGGATCGGAGGAGTACACGTTCGCAACACGACGGGATCAAAGCTGCATGATACCCGTCGGCGCAGCGCCGATCAGGGCAGATACGGCAGGAACTTCTGCAGCGTGTCGTGCAGGCTTTGCAGGCTGGCCGGCTTGGTCATGAAGTCGTCCATGCCGGCTTCGAGACCGCGAACGCGGTCTGCCTCGAACGCTGCCGCCGTCAGCGCCACAATGGGCAGATGGCCGTCGACCTGCTCGGCCTCCCAGGCGCGAATCTGCCGCGTCGCTTCGAATCCGTCCATTACCGGGGTCTGGCAATCCATGACGATGAGATCCGGGCGCAAGCCACCGCGCACCGCATCCACGGCCTCCTTGCCGTTTTCCACGCTGCGCACGCTGCAACCGAGCTTCTGCAGCATGGCGCTGATGACCTTCTGATTGATCAGGTTGTCCTCGACCAGCAGCAACTCGTAGCGCCCGCCCGGCGCCTTCGCAGTGGAGCGTTCTCCGTTAGCAGGGGCGCGTTGCTGAAGACGTGTGTCCTGGACCTCAACCAGCGGCTCGGCCTTGACCTTGACCCGGAAACAGGCGCCCAGCCCGGCCTCGCTCTCGCACGACACCGCCCCGCCCATCAGCTCGGCCAGGCTGCGCACGATGGATAACCCCAAGCCTGTGCCGCCGTATTGCCGCGTATTGCTGTCGTCGATCTGGGAAAAGGGCTTGAACAGTTCCTGCTGCTTGTCGGACGGGATACCGATTCCGGTATCGCGCACTTCGAACTCAAGCAGAACGCTGCCGTCTTCCTGCACCGTCTCCCGCCCCTCGACACTGACCTTGCCCTTGGGCGTGAACTTGATGCCGTTATTGATCAAGTTGGAAAGAATCTGGCGCAGGCGCATCGAGTCAGCCGAATAGCGCGCCTGGGGACTCCCGCGCCATCGCGCCGAAAGCTCGAGTGCCTTGTCACCCGCCGAATCACGGAACAGGGCGAGCAGCTCGTCCAGCAGTTGCGCCGGCATGAACGGTGCGTTCTTGATTTCCAGCTTGCCGGCTTCGACCTTGGACAGATCCAGGATATCGTTCAGCAGCGTCAGCAGGATATTGCCCGAGTTATAAATGGTCCGGGCGTACTCGTGTACCTCGGACGGCTTCAGATCCGGCATTAGCAGGAGCTGCGCCATGCCCAGGATGCCATTAAGCGGCGTACGGATCTCGTGCGACATGGTGGCCAGAAAGGCACCCTTGGCGCGATTGGCGGTCTCAGCCTGCAGGCGGGCAGCATGCAGTGCGCTGATGTCGCTGAACAGGCCGACGCAGTTGGTGATGTGCCCGTCCTTGTCGCGTAGCGTCGAGATCACCAGGAGATGCGGGTGCGATTCACCGTTCTTGTGCCGATGCCATATCTCGCCGCGCCACAGCCCCTGACTCGAGATTTGTCGCTCGATGTCGGCATAGAAGGCGTCGTCGTGCTTGTCCGAGCGCAGCAGCTGGGTTAGCGGCTTCCCCTGCGCCTCGGCCAGGGAGTAGCCGGTAATACTGGTGAAGGCCTGATTGGCATTGATCAAATGGCCGCGCGGACTGGTCACTACGATGGCCTCGCCGGAGGCTTCGAAAGCCTGCGTCACCAGACGTCGGCTATGCTCGCTGGAACGGTGATACATCAGCAGCAGCGAGCCGACGGCAAAGGTCAGGCCGAGAAAAGCGATGCCATAAAGCAGCGCCTTGATGCGCCAGCCATAGAGGAACTCGTCCGGCGAGCGGCCGATCACCAGCGCATAGGGAAGCCCCGCCAGACGGCGTGCGACGAACAGACGTTGCATGCCGTCTACCCGGGACGGATTCTCGTAGATTACCGGCGACTCGCCGGCGGTGATCCGTTCCGCAACGGGCGAAACGAATTGCTTGCCGAGCTGATCCGGCAGAGCGGGATGGCGGGACAGGAGATGCCATTCCAGGTCGAACAGACTGACGTTGCCGCGCACGCCGACGTCGATCTTTTCGAACATGGCCTGAAAATATTCGGTCCGCAAGGCCATCTGTACTACACCGCCGAATTCGCCCTTGGCATCGAACATCGGGCGGCTCAGCGTGATCAGCCATTTGCCGGTGAAGCGTGACAGCAGCGGTTCGGAAATGACCAGCTGGTCGATGTTGTTGTGCTTCTGCTTGAGGAAATAGGCGCGATCACCGACATTGACGCTGGGCAGTGCCTCGGTGTCGCCGGCATTGAAGACCACATGACCGTACTTGTCGATGACGCGCAGGCTTTCGCTCTGGACTTCGGGGGTGTACTCCATCCAGTGCTGCAAGGCGCGGTTTGCATCAAGGCGCTGACGCGGCTTGCCGTCATTGACGATAGGCGCATACTCGTGCGCCACTTGGCGCAGCACGATGTCGATTTTTTCGACGGCAGTCATGATCTGCCGCTCGATAACCTGCGAGAGATTGTCCGAATCGCGGCGGACCGCCTCATACTCGCGCTTGCGCGACGCGACCAGATCGGTGATCAGGATGGCTGCAAATGCGGCTAGAACCAGCACCATGAACAGTATGGTGAGGCCCCGCGGCAATTGCAGCGGATTATTGCCTTGCCTGCCTGCGCCTGACTTTCTCGCCGTCACGCCTTCTCCACCGGAAATTTGGTCATTATGATGACCAATTATGCGGTGTTTTCGATTTTGCGGGAACGGGATTTCCCGCCTGCCTGTCAAAGATCGTTGTTTAGACGTTGAAGAGGAAGTTCATCACGTCGCCATCCTTGACGACATATTCCTTGCCTTCTGCGCGCATCTTGCCGGCTTCCTTGGCGCCGGCTTCGCCCTTGTACTGGATGAAGTCATCGAAGGCGATGGTCTGGGCGCGGATGAAGCCCTTTTCGAAATCGGTATGGATCACGCCGGCCGCCTGCGGCGCGGTGTCGCCGATATGGATGGTCCAGGCACGCACTTCCTTGACGCCGGCAGTAAAGTAGGTCTGCAGACCGAGCAGCTTGTAGCCGGCGCGGATCAGGCGATTGAGGCCGGGCTCTTCAAGGCCGAGGTCGGCCAGGAACATGGTCTTTTCTTCGTCGTCGAGCTCGGCGATCTCGGCTTCGATGGCCGCGCACAGTGCCACCACCTCGGCGCCCTCGGTCGCGGCATGCTTCTGCACGACCTCGAGATAGGGATTGTTCTCGAAGCCGTCTTCCTTGACGTTGGCAACGTAAAGAACCGGTTTGGCGGTAATCAGACACAGCGGCTTGATCAGCGCCAGTTCTTCCTTCTCGAGACCGAGGCTGCGTACCGGCTTGGCTTCGTTGAGCGCGACCATGCACTTTTCAAGCACGGCGACCAGCGCCTTGGCTTCCTTGTCGCCGGTGCCAGCAAGCTTCTTGTTCTTGGTCAGCGTACGTTCGACCGCGGCCATGTCGGCCAGCGCCAGCTCGGTGTCGATGACCTCGATGTCGCGGATCGGATCGACGCCGCCGGAAACGTGCACCACATTCGGGTCGTCGAAGCAGCGCACAACATGAACAATCGCATCGGTCTCGCGGATGTTGGCGAGAAACTGGTTGCCGAGACCTTCGCCCTTGGACGCGCCGGCCACCAGGCCGGCGATGTCGACGAACTCGACGATGGCCGGCTGGATTTTTTGCGGCTTGACGATTTCAGACAAGGCGGCCAGACGCGGATCGGGCACCTCGACGATGCCGACATTGGGTTCAATGGTGCAGAAGGGGTAGTTTTCGGCCGCGATGCCCGACTTGGTCAAGGCATTGAAGGTGGTGGACTTGCCGACGTTGGGCAGGCCGACGATGCCGCACTGGAGACTCATGGTGGATTCCGGAAAATACTGCGCAAGCGCAAAGACGCTATTGTACCGCGCAGGGCTGACGGGCCCGGGGCTCGCGTATTATTCTGCGCATGTCGGATACCTCCGTTTCACCACTGCGCAGCGCCCTGTTGGCCCAGATTGCCGGCGCGCTCATGGCCTTTTCGCTGGTCTGGCTGGCGCGCGCCTTCTTGCAACCACCACTGTTCCATGCCGCCGTACTTCAGGGCGCTTGCGCAGCACTGGTGAGCTGGCGCATGGGCGATCCGCGCTGGTGGTGGCTGATCAACTTCCTTTTCATGCCGCTGGCCGTAATTGCGCTGGCGCTGAATATCGCACCGGGCTGGTACCTGCTCGCCTTTGCGCTGAGCCTGCTGGTGTTCTGGCGCACCGATCGCAGCCGCGTGCCACTCTACCTAAGCAATGCACTCACCGCCGACGCTGTCGCCAGGCTGCTCCCCGCACAGGCGTGTGCCGTGATCGACCTCGGCTGCGGCGATGGTCGCCTGCTGCGTCACCTTGCGACGCTCCGGCCGGACTGCCGCTTCACCGGCATCGAGCATGCCCCCCTGCCCTGGCTGCTGGCCAAGCTGTTCAATCTTCGGTACAGCAACGTCGCCATTCGCTATGGGGATTTTTGGCAACAGAATCTCGGCGACTTCGACGTGGTCTACGCTTTTCTCTCTCCGGCGCCGATGTCGCAGCTGGCCAGCAAGGCAAGGGCCGAGATGCAGACCGACAAGCTTTTGATCAGTAACAGTTTTTCCATTCCAGACCAGGAGGCCGACGCGCTGATTGAGGTTTCCGACCGGCGCCAGACCCGACTTTTTTGCTACAAAATCGGGTTAAGAAACGCAGCCAAGCCAAGGAATTAAAGGGGTTTTCCCTACCACATCCGCCCCGGCTGGACAGACGGT
>DATMTO010000009.1:0-15313 GCA_035564055.1 Rhodocyclaceae bacterium
CTGCCCGGACGGGACGTCGCAGGCGCCTGCGCGGCTGCCTGCAGCAGGCGTTCCGGCATGGTCTCGTTCAGCAGCGGGTTGAACAGCGCCTTGAGGGCGTGGTTCTGCTCCTGCCAGGCCTGCACCCGTGCCGCTGCCTCCGGGCTTTCGCTCAGCCAGGCTTCAATTTCGATGCGCCGCGCCGGCGACAGCTCGCCGTCCACGTAGGCATGCAGGTCCTGTTCGGAAATGAAGTGCTTGTTCATCTGACTACCTTCAGCGAAGTCTTCCTCTGCTCTTCCAGTACGGTGCGCAGCTTTTCGCGCGCACGACTCAGGCGCGATGCCACATTGCCGGGCGAGATGCCCAGCACCGACGCCGCTTCCGCATACGACATCTCTTCCAGCGCGATCAGCAGCAGCACTTCGCGCTGCTCGTCGGGCAGGCGGCGCAGGGCGGCATCCAGGTCGCGCAGTTCGAGATGGTCGTGATGCGTGCCGCGCACCGATACGGCCAGTGCCTCGTCGTCGAGCGGTACGGTGACCGGGGCGTGGCGGCGTAACTGATCCACATGCAGGTTGTGCATGATGCTGAACAGCCAGGGCCGCATATCGCTGCCCGCCTGCCACGAGGCGATACGCGTCCAGGCCCGATCCAGCGTGTCCTGCACCAGATCGTCGGCGACCCCGCGGTCCCGGATCAGGGCGTGCGCGTAGCGCCTCAGGCTGCTGAGGCAGGCCGTCATGCAGCGTCCCGCTTCGTCCAGTCTGACGTCGCTGCTCATGGCATCACGTGGGTCATCGTATTGGCGTCCTCGTATGGCTTTCCTGTACTGATATACGCAAAGCCGGGCTGTTTTATTGCATGCGAACGAAACATTCGGGCGTTCCATTCTAGCCGGCCGCAGCGCGGGTATCCGCGCCGATGCAGGGTTTGTCCTACACATGCTCGCGGGGGGCGCTGACAGTCCGGCGCAGGGTGCCGATCCTAGACTGGAATCTGAGCAGCCGCTGTTAATGGCAGCGCTGCCTATCAGAGGAGATGATCATGAAGAACGCAAAGACGGTAGCGGCAATCCTCGCCTTGGCGGGGGTCACGGCCCTGGCTGGCTGTAGCGGCATGTCCCGGCGCGATACGAATACCGCCATTGGCGCCGGCGTCGGTGCCGTTGGCGGTGCGGTACTGACCGGCGGTAGTGCCCTCGGCACGGTCGGCGGTGCGGCGGTTGGCGGCGTCATCGGCAACCAGGTTGATCCGAAGCGCAGATAATCAGCGCTCAATCTTCGCTAACGCATGCCGGACTTGAGTTTTACGGTCCGGCCGGCGATGGCGAATTCGCCGTGCCCGCGATGGTGCAGGGTGTGCGGGGCCTTGCATGAGGGGGCGACCCAGGCGCGTAGCACCTCCAGCACGAAAAAATTGTAGCGATTGACGAGGCGCGTGTCCGCGACGCGACATTCCAGGCTGGCGTAGCACTCGGCGATCAGCGGCGCGCCGACCTCTTGCGCCGGCTGTGGAGTGAGGCCGATGGCTGCGAACTTGTCGCGTCGCTGGCCCGACATATTGCCGCACGCCACCACCTGCGCAGCGATTTCCTCGGTCGGGATATTCAGCACGCATTGGCGGGTTTTCCGCAGCGCCTCGAAACTGAAATTGCGCCCACTGACGACGCAGCCCACAAGCGGCGGTTCGAATTCCATCATGGTGTGCCAGGACATGGTCATGACGTTAGCCTTGCCCTTGTGCGCAGTGGTGAGCAATACAACGGGGCCGGTTTCAAGCAGACCGTAGACTTTGCCGAGCGGATAGTTGCGTTTGCGCATGATGGCTCCCGAACGCGATGTCTCCAGCGTAATCCGTCGCAGTGGTAAGTCAAGTTCCGGGTTTATGTGATGCCGGTCATGCGGGTAAGATCGGTTTCTCGCGTCTTAAAACCAGGAGTTGCTATGCGTTCGGTTGCATTCATCGGTCTGGGCCGCATGGGTTTGCCCATGGCCCGCCTGCTGCTCAAGGCCGGCTTTAACGTTACCGTCTTCAATCGTACCCGCGCCAAGGCCGAACCGCTGGCAGCCGAGGGTGCCGTCATCGCCGATACGGTGGCGGCGGCGATCGAGCCGGGCGGAATCGTCGTCACCATGCTTGCCAACGACGCGGCACTGCAGGCAATCGCGGACGACGTGATGGCGAAGCTGGGTCGTGGCGGCCTGCACATTTCGATGAGCACGGTGTCGCCCGAGACTACGCGTGATCTCGCCGCACGTCATGCGGCGGCTGGCAGCGAGCTGATTGCCGCACCGGTCTTCGGCCGGCCCGAGGCGGCCGCCGCCAAGTTGTTGCGGATCTGCGTTTCCGGTGCGCCCGCTGCGCTTGTCCGCGCCCGTCCGCTGCTCGACGCGATGAGCCAGAGCATTCACGAATTCGGCGCCGAAGTGGGCGCGGCCAATGTGCAAAAACTGGTGGGAAATTTCATGATCCTCGCGGCCGTCGAGGCGATGGCCGAGGCTTTCGCCCTGGGCGAGAAGAACGGACTTGATCGCAAGGCGATGAATGCGTTTTTCAGCGAGACCATCTTCGCCTGCGCGATCTATCAGAATTACGGGCGCATCGCCGCCGAGCGCAGTTATCAGCCGCCCGGTTTCGCCATGCCGCTGGGCATGAAGGACATTCGCCTGGTGCGCGATGTGGCCGAGGAGAGCCGAGTGCCCATGCCGCTGGCCGATCTCCTGCACGCGCGCCTGCTGACGGCACTGGCCAAGGGGCGAGAGGACTACGATTGGACCGCGATCGAGCTGTCCAGCGCCGAGGACGCCGCCCTGCGCTGAATCCTCAGAGCAGCGGGTCGGGACTGGTGCTGCGCAGTTGCGTCATGCGGCTCTGCAGATTGGTCAGCTGGGCCTGCATGCTCTTGGTGTCCACGCCGGAGCCGGCCAACAGCCATTCCTTGATCTTGGCGGCAATGGTCTTCTCGACCGTGTCGCGCTGTTCGGGCGTCATCTTGGCCAGGTCTTCCTCGCTCAGTCCCATCTCCTCGAGGATGCGCTCGCGCATGTGGGCAATGGGCCCTTTCTCGATATAGTCTTCCAGCTCCTTCAAGGCGGCGGCCATGGCGTCGTTCATGGCGCCGGCATCGGGCGTCTTGCCGCTCTGCTTCTGCTGGCGTTCCTTCGCCAGATCAAGATTGGCCTGAAAGTCGGTACTGAGCTTGTCGCGCGAAATTGCCGAGCTGAGCAGCGAGGCGATGGTTTCCTGGCTTGAGTTCACTTTCATGATGGATCTCCGTTGATTGCCAGAGAGTATTCAGCAAGGGGCGTACCAGGCGGAAAAGGCGCAGTTTGCTCGCAGATACGTGACGTTAACGGCAAACCTTGCCGTCGGCAGGCGGCCCGGGCGGCGCCTATTGCAGGTGCGGCGGCCTGTTTTAGCCGCGCACGAGGCGCAGACGGGTGATTTCCGAGGGCGCGCCGAAACGCTTGGGCGGCCCCCAGTAGCCCGTGCCGCGGCTGATATAGACGAGCAGGTCGTTGATCTGGCGCAGGCCGGCGGTGAAGGGCTGCTGGAAGCGCACGAAGTGGTTCCACGGCCAGAACTGTCCGCCGTGAGTGTGGCCGGAGATCTGCAGGTCGTAGCCGGCGGCGGCTGCCGCAAAGGCGCTGCGCGGCTGGTGCGCCAACAACACCCGGGTCGTTTCCGGCGCGCCGGCGACGGCGGCGTGGGGGTCGCTACGCTGCTGCGGATCGAATTGGTGCGCGCTGTAGTCGGTGATGCCGGCAATGACGATGGTGCTGCCGTTGTGCTCGATCACCACGTGTTCGTTCTTGAGCACGCGCAGGCCCAGGCGTTCGACCTCGGCGATCCAGGCAGGCGCCCCGGAATAGTATTCATGGTTGCCGGTGACGAAGTAGCTGCCGTAACGCGCGCTGAGGCGGCTCAGCGGCTGTGTGTGCGGGGCCAGCTTCTCGACGCTGCCGTCGACGAGATCGCCGGTCACTGCGACCATGTCGGCGCCGAGCTTGTTAACCGCATCGACGATGGCGTCGAGATAGCCGCGCTTGATGGTCGGACCGACGTGGATGTCGCTGATCTGGGCGATGGTGAAACCATCCAGACCCAGCGGCAGATTCCTGATCGGTACATCGACATCGACAATACGGGCGCGGCGCCGTGCATTGAGGAAGCCGATCAGGGTGGCGAACAGCGCACCGTAGACCACCGTCAGAGCCGACTTCTCGACGAGCGCATCATGCCAGCTTGCGGCCGGGGCAAACAACGCACTCAGGCCGAGCACGATGTCGCGCAGGAAGGTAAACACGAGCAGCGAGGAGAACAGACCCATCAGCAGCAGACCGGCCCAGCTCAGGTGGTCGGTGGCGCGCGAGCGGGCCGTGAGACCGGCCGGGATCAGCCCGCAGGACAGCAGCAGAAGCAGCGCGCCAGTGCCCTGCGCGAGCGGGCTCCAGGGCAGTGCCGGGAGAATGCGCAGGCCGATGTAAAGATGCAGAAGGCCGAGCAGGCCGAGGACAACGAGGACAAAGCGGCGGGATCGCATGGCGTTCCCCTGTGAGATGCAATACGTGAATAGATGGCGCTGCCGGGCCGATGTTCAAGCCGGCCGGGTGTAAGCAAAAGCAAATAAAAAAGCCCGCCCCGTCTTGAAGACGGGCGGGCTTTGACAACGCGAGTCCGGATCAGGCGGCCTGGGCCGGGATCTTCGAGCTCTTGTTGGTGATGCGGTTCTTGGCGTCGACGTACACCAGATCGGGCGCGAACTTTTGCAGTTCGATCTCGTTGTACATGGCGAAGGTGGCGATGATGAGCAGGTCGCCGGGCGCGGCCTGGCGTGCGGCTGCGCCGTTCACGGAGATGGTGCCGGTGCCGCGTTCGGCGCGGATGGCGTAGGTGGTGAAGCGTGCGCCGTTATTGACGTTCCAGATTTCGATCTGCTGATATTCCTTGATATCGGCAGCGTCGAGCAGGTCCTCGTCGATGGCGCAGGAGCCTTCGTAATGCAGCTCGGCTTGCGTCACGGTGACGCGGTGCAGCTTCGACTTCAACATCATGCGTTGCATTGCGGTCCCTTTCTCATGCAAAGGCGGGCAATTTTTCCGGAGCAGTGAACACTGCTGTTTCGTATGCTGCTGGAATCTGCCGGCATGAGCGCATCGCAGATTCCTAAACTTCCATGTTGTCGATGAGGCGGGTGCTGCCTAGCTTGGCAGCCGCCAAAACCACGAGGTTTTCGACCTGCACGGATTCGTGAGCGGACGGCGATTGTAGATCACTTTTTCGCCTTATCGCAACATAATCGGGCACCCAGCCGTGCTGGCTGAGCACTGCTTTTGCAGCATTTTCAAGCGCCGAAAAGTCGTGGTTGCCGGCCCGGATCGCAGTTACCACTTTCGTCAATTCCCTTGCCAGACGGGGCGCTTCGGCGCGTTCCTCATTTGACAGATAGCCGTTGCGCGACGACAGCGCCAAACCATCATCAGCACGGATGGTAGGGCTATCAATAATTTCAATTAAAAATCCCAGCTCGCGGACCATGTTTTTAATCACCATGACTTGCTGGAAGTCCTTTTTCCCAAACAGGGCGACCTGTGGCTGGACGATGTTGAAGAGCTTGGCGACCACGGTGGCGACGCCGCGGAAATGACCGGGCCGGAATTCGCCTTCCAGCACCCCTTGCTGGTCCAGCGGCGGTTCGATGTGGTACTGCTGCGGCTGCGGATACATTTCCTTTTCATCCGGCGCGAACAGGTAGTCGACGCCGGCGGCGGCGAGGCGCGCGCAGTCCGGTTCGAAGGTGCGCGGATAGGCGTCGAAGTCCTCGCCGGGCCGGAACTGCAGGCGGTTCACGAAGATGCTGGCGACGACGATATCGGCATGCTTGCGCGCCTCGGTCATTAGGGCGATATGGCCGTCATGGAGATTGCCCATGGTCGGGACGAAGGCGATGCGCTGCTGCTTGTGCGCATCGAGTGCGGCGCGCAGGCCGGCGATGGTCGGGTGAACTTGCATGGCGGTGAGCGTGAAGACGCTTAGATGAAGAAGGCGGCGGCGAAGGCGGCGACGCCCATGAAGTAGTGCGATTGGCCGAAGCGATACCAGGCCTGCAGGCGCGGCTCCGACTTGATCTTGTCGCTGAGCGTGCCGGGGCCTTCAAGTTGCGCGGCGCGGCGGGAGACGCGATAGGTGCAGAAGCGGCCGATCAGCATCAGCAACACCCCGACGATGGCGACGAAGGCTTTCATCAATGGCAATCTCAGTAACAGTGTTCGGGTGCGGGGAAGCTGCGATCCTTCACTGCGGCGACGTAGTTGCGCACGGCCGCCTCGATGCTGTCGGCGCCCTCCATGAAGTTCTTCACAAAGCGCGCCGGCTTGCCCGGATAGATGCCAAGCATGTCCTGCAGCACCAGCACCTGGCCGGAGCAGTCGGCGCCGGCACCGATGCCGACGGTGGGAATCTTCAGCATGTCGGTCAGCTCCTTGCCGAGTGCAGCAGGGATCAGTTCGTAGAGCATGGCCACAGCGCCGGCTTCCTGATGCGCCAGCGCCTCTTCCTTCATCCGGCGGGCATTGGTTTCGTCCTTGCCCTGGATGCGATAGCCGCCAAGGATGTTCACGCTCTGCGGCGTCAGGCCGATATGCGCCCACACCGGAATGCCGCGGTCGGTAAGAAAGCGCACCGTCTCGGTCATGCACAGGCCGCCTTCAAGCTTGACCATGTGCGCGCCGGCCGCCATCAGCTTCGAGGCGCTGCGCAACGCCTGCTCCTTGCTTTCCTGATACGAACCCCAGGGCAGGTCGGCGGCGACCATGGCGCGCTTCGTTGCACGCGCGACGCATTCGGTGTGATAGACCATTTGTTCCAGCGTCACCGGCAGCGTGGTCTTGTGACCCTGGATCACATTACCCGCCGAGTCGCCGATCAGGATGATGTCCACGCCGGCGCGATCGAGCAACGCAGCGAAGCTGGCGTCGTAGGCGGTGAGGCTGACGATGGCTTCCTTGTCGGCATACATGCGGCCGAGCTCGTGCAGCGTGACAGGTTTCTCAGTCGAGTGATCGGTGGCGAGATAGGCGGTCATGAGAGCTGTGTCCTGCGGGGTCAAGCGGGACCGCAAGTTTAGCCCATCCTTGCCAGTGCTGGCGGCGGGGCGTGGCCGAGGCGCGATTGAATCAACCGCAGCCCCGTAAAAAGCCGTTTATCCGCGGAAGATGAAGTAGACCGCACCGAGCAGGCACAGGCCGGCCCAGACGAAATCCCACTTGAAGGGCTGGTCCATGTAGAACATGGCGAAGGGCACGAACACCATCAGGGTGATGACCTCCTGCATGATCTTGAGCTGGCCGAGGTCGAGCTGGGTGTGGCCGATGCGGTTGGCCGGCACCTGGATCAGGTATTCGAACAGAGCGATGCCCCAGCTTGCCAGCGCAGCGATCCACCACGGTTTGTCGCTGAGGTTCTTGAGGTGCGCATACCAGGCGAAGGTCATGAAGACATTCGACGCCGCCAGCAGCACCGCCGCCTGCACGATCACGGGAAGATTGTTGAAGCCGAACATGCTTATGCCATCCGCTCGATTCGTTGGTCCTGGCATTGTGCCAGCAGGTCGGCGACGCTCCCTTTGCCGGGAATGCCAAGGCCGGGCGCGATCTCGACCAGCGGTACGAGTACGAAGGCGCGTTCGTGCATGCGGGGATGCGGCAGGGTCAGAGTGCTGTCGTCAGAGACTTCCTCGCCGTAAAGCAGCAAGTCAAGGTCGAGCGTGCGCGGCGCATTCGGAACACTGCGCTGGCGGCCGAAGCGCTGCTCGATGGAGAAAAGTTCACGCAACAGTGCGTGCGAATCCAGCTCGGTGTCGAGCGCGACCGCCGCATTAATGAAGTCGGGCTGATGCTTGAGTCCGACCGGCGCGGTGCGATAGAGGCTGGAGCGCTTCAGCAAGCGTATGCCGGGCAGGATGGAGAGTTCCTGCATGACAGCGCGGAGACTGCCCTCGGCATCGCCAAGATTGGCGCCGAGGGCGACATAGGCAACCGTCAAGCCGCTTCTCCGGAGGATTCGGGGCCTGCGCTCTTCTTGCTGTTGCTCCTGCGACGACGACGCTTTTTCTTCGGGTCGGTGTCCGGCAGCAGCATAGTTTCGCGCTCGGCGAAGTCGGCGTCATGGAATGCCGTCCACCAGTCGGCCAGTTCCATCGGCACTTCGCCGCTTTGCGCGCGTAGCAGCAGGAAGTCATAGCCGGCGCGGAAGCGCGGCTGGTCGAGCAGGCGCATTGGCTGGCGCCCGCTACGCTTCTCGAAGCGCGGCTGCAGCAGCCAGATGTCCTTGATGTCGCCGGCGATGCGGCGCGTGATCGCCAGCTTCTCGGCCTGCTGGTCGAGGATCTCGTCCATGGCTTCGAACAGGGCTGGTGTCGGCAATTCGCCGCGCTTCTTGCGAATCTCCCAGTTGGCCAGGACTTCATGCCAGAGCAGGGTGGCGAAGAGGAAGCCCGGTGAAGTGGTCTTGCCGGCGCGGACGCGCTCATCGGTATTGGCCAGCGAGAGCATGACAAACTTCTCGCCCATCGGTTGATCCAGAATCACGTCGAGCAGCGGCAGCAGGCCATGGTGCAGCTCGGCGTTGCGCAGGCGCTTGATGCAGGCGACCGCATGTCCCGACGTGAGCAGCTTGAGCATTTCGTCGAACAGGCGCGCGGCCGGCACGTTCTCCAGCAGTTCGGCCATCTCGCGGATCGGCGCTTCGGTGGCCGGATCGATCCTGATGCCCAGCTTGGCAGCCAGGCGCACGGCACGCAGCATGCGCACCGGGTCTTCGCGGTAGCGCGTGCGTGGGTCGCCGATCATGCGCAGCGTCTTCTTCTTGATGTCGTCGACGCCGTGGTGGTAGTCGAGCACCACTTCCCGGTGCGGATCGTAGTAGAGCGCGTTGGCAGTGAAGTCGCGGCGCGCGGCGTCCTCGGCCTGGCTGCCCCAGACATTGTCGTGCAGGACGCGGCCGTGCTCGTCGGTGATGGTGTTTTGGTCGTGCGCGGCGCGGAAGGTCGAGACTTCGATCAGCTCCTGGCCGAACATGACGTGCACGATCTGGAAACGGCGGCCAATGATGCGGGCGCGACGGAACAGCACGCGAACCTGATCCGGCGTGGCATCCGTGGCGACGTCGTAGTCCTTGGGTTCAACGCCGAGCAGCAGGTCGCGGACGGCGCCGCCGACGACATAGGCCTTGAAGCCTGCCTTCTGCAAGGTCTCACAGGTGCGCCGTGCCGCCGACGAAACCTGTTCGCGGCGGATGCCATGCACGGATACAGGCAGCTCGGCGACCTTGGCTGCCTTGGCGGGTGTGTGATGAGGGGTGCGGGCCGGCTTTTTGAAGACGCGCCGCAACAGCTTACGAATCATGTGGGCTGAATTTGATTAAAGCGTGATTCTAAACCGTTCGGTATCAGCGATGCCGCTCGCTTAGGCGCGGCAAGGTCAAAACCCCCGGTTTTGGCGGGTTTGGGTTGATCGGATCATCTCGTCGCGCTTACCGCAGCGAGATGATCGGCCAGCCCTTGCTTTCAGCGTGGGCGCGCAGGGTATCGTCCGGATCGACGGCGACCGGATGGGAGACAAGCTCAAGCAACGGCAGGTCATTGCGCGAGTCGCTATAGAAGTGAGTGGATTCGAAGGCGCCCCACCACAGGCCCATGGATTCGAGCCAGGCCTCGACACGTTCGATCTTGCCCTTCTGAAAGGCCGGCGTACCGCGCGGCTTGCCGGTGAAGCGACCACCTTCCTGCGCCGGCACGGTGCCGATCAGGTGCGGAATGCCGAATTCGCGGGCGATCGGACTGGTGACGAAAACATTGGTGGCGGTAACGATGGCGGTGATGCTGTCTTCGGCGAGATGCTGGTTTACCAGATCTCGTGCCTTCTGCGTGATGACCGGGCGGATCACCGTGGCCATGTATTCGCGGTGCCAGGTATCGAGCACTTCGCGGGCATGGCGTGCCAGGGGCGCCAACTGGAAGTCGAGAAACTCGAAGATGTCGAGGGTGCCGGCCTTGTACTGGTCATAGAACTGCTGGTTGCGCGCTTCATAGACTTCGCGGTCGACGACGCCCTTGCTGATCAGGAATTGCGCCCATTGGAAGTCGCTGTCGTCGGAGAGCAGGGTGTTGTCGAGGTCGAAGAGTACGAGTTTCATGGTCAGGTCTTGCGGAGATTAGATTTTTTGCATGATCTCGCGCAGCAGCGGCAGCGTGACGGGCCGCTTCTGTTCGAGCGATTGCTGGTCCAGCGCATCGAGCACGGACATCAGCGAGGGTAGATCGCGGCGGCCGTGGCGCAACAGGTAGTCGATGACATGGTCGTCGACCTTCATGCCGCGCTGGGCAGCGTGATAGAGCAGGGCACTGGCCTTCTCGCTGTCGGTGAGCAGCTTCACTTCATAGATCAGCGCCTGACCGATACGCGTACGCAGGTCTTCGCGGCAGGGCAGGTGCAATGGTGCGGTATCGCCGGAGAGCAGCAGGCGCAGGCCGCGCGGATGCTGGTCGTTGAAGCAGCGGAACAGCGCGACCTGGGCCTCGGGCGAGAGGCGTTCGACATCGTCGATGACGACAAGGCTGTCGTCCGGCGGCATGAAGTCGCCCGGGACTGAGCCACCAGACAGGGAGGCAACATCGCATCGGTTGGCGACAGCCTGCAGTAGATGACTGCGGCCGCTGCCGGTGCTGCCCCACAGATAGATTGGCCGCGTTTCGCGGCCGGCGATGGCCTGAGCCAGCAGCGCCAGCAGTTCGCCGTTGCCGCCGGCAAAGAAATTGTCGAGGCTGAGGATCTGCGGCGGGCGGATGTGCGGCAGAACCTGCTGCCGCGTCGGTTGCAAGCGAGCGTCGCTCATGTTTCGATGTTCGGCGTCTGGCCGCGATAGAGGCGGCTGGCGAGATAGAGGGTACGGACTTCGCGCAGACCGATCAGCAGCGCGGCTGACAGCGGCAGCGCCAGCAGTACGCCGGTGAAGCCGAACAGCTGGCCGAAGGCCATCAGGGCAAACAATACCGCGAGCGGATGCAGGCCGATCCGATCGCCGACCAGATAGGGCGTGAGCAGAAAGCTCTCGATGACTTGCCCGATACCGTACACGACAAGCACTGCAATGATCGGAGCGAAGCCTTCGAACTGCAGGCCCGCCACCAGCAGCGCCAGCGTGAAGCCCAGGCCGAAGCCGATGTAAGGAATGAAGATCAGCATGCCGGTGAGAATACCGACCGGCAGCGCCGAGGGCAGGCCGGCAAGGCTCAGGGCAATGCTGTAGTAGGTGGCCAGAATCAGCATCACCAGCAGCTGGCCGCGCAGGAATTCGGACAACACTGCGTCGATGGCACGCACCATGGCAACCGTCTTGGCATGCCAGTCGCGCGGAATAGCCGCATCGACGCGGGCGATCAGCTTGTCCCAGTCGAGCAGCAGATAGAACAGCACCACCGGCACCAGCAGCAGGGTCGTCACGATACCGATAATGACGGCACCGCCAATCTTGAGCGAGGCCAGCAGGTGCATGCCGACGCCCTGCAGATTGGCCAGATTGTCATTGATCAGCTTGCGCAACGAAACGGCGTCAAGGCGGATGCGGATGCCGAAGTGCTCGCGCAACCAGGGTACAACTTGCTGGTTGAGCGCATCGACGGCATCGGGGGCGCGCTCGATCATGCGGATCGCCTCGTCCTGCATCAGCGGCACGATGACGAGCAGGAGACCGACGAAGGCCAGCCCCAGCGCCACGATGATGAGCAGAACAGCCGCGACACGCGGCACCCGGCGTGCGGTGAGGCGTTCCACCAGCGGGTTGCAGATGTAGGCAAGGATGGCGGCGAGCAGAAAGGGCGCCAGTATCGGTGACAGCAGATAAAGCAGCCACAGCAGCGCGAGGCCGAAGGCAATCCACAATCCAGTCTGAATGCGGTCCGAGGACATATGTGCCGGTATCCGGGTAAAATTCGGGTTTTGCCGGCTGGCCGGCGGTTTTGTCGTCGCAGCGCGGAGCAAAACCGACACTTTAGCTGCCTGCCGGACTGAACTCAATAAAGGAACTCAACTTGAGCACCCCCGCCAATCCCAATACCGCCATGACCTACCGCGACGCAGGCGTCGATATGGAAGCCGGTGATGCCCTGGTCGAGCGGATCAAGCCGTTTGCCAAGCGCACGATGCGCCCCGAGGTGATGGGTGGCCTGGGCGGTTTTGGCGCGCTGTTCGAGCTGTCCAAGAAGTACAAGGAGCCGGTGCTTGTGTCCGGCACCGACGGTGTGGGCACCAAGCTGAAGCTGGCCTTTAACCTGAACAAGCATGACACCATCGGCCAGGACCTCGTCGCCATGAGCGTGAACGACATTCTGGTGCAGGGTGCCGAGCCGCTGTTCTTCCTCGACTACTTCGGCTGCGGCCGTCTCAATATCGACACCGCCGCCGATGTCATCAAGGGCATCGCCTACGGCTGCGAGCTGGCTGGCTGCACCCTGATCGGTGGCGAAACCGCCGAGATGCCGAGCATGTACCCGGACGGTGAGTACGATCTGGCCGGCTTTGCCGTCGGCGCGGTCGAAAAGTCCGAACTGATCACCGGCCAGGACATTATTCCCGGCGACGTGGTGCTGGGGCTGGCCTCCAACGGCGCTCACTCCAACGGTTACTCGCTGATCCGCAAGATCATCGAGCGCGCCAACCCCGACATGAACGCCGACTTCCACGGCCGCTCCTTCCGCGACGCCGTCATGGCCCCGACCCGCATCTATGTGAAGCCGCTGCTGGCGCTGATGCAGGCAATGAAGGTCAAGGGCATGGCCCACATCACCGGCGGTGGCCTGACCGAAAACATTCCGCGCGTCCTGCCGGAAAACGTGACCGCCGTGATCGACAGCAAGAGCTGGGCCCTGCCGCCCTTGTTCCAGTGGCTGCAGCAGCACGGCAACGTTGAGGATGCCGAAATGCACCGCGTGTTTAACTGCGGTATCGGCATGGCCGTCATTATTGCTGCAGCCGATGCCGACAAGGCTGCCGAGTTCCTGCGCCAACAGGGCGAAACGGTCTACACCATCGGCAAGATCGAGGCGCGCGCCGCAGGGCAGCATCAGACGCTGGTTCGCTAAGCCCTCAACCCCTTTTCCGGGAAAAGGGGTGATTACGGTTCGCAGCTTCGCCGCTCCCAAGTATGTGGGTGCTTCGTGGCATGGAGGGTGCGACCTGCGCCTCCGGCGCGTCGAGGCCGTGCATCTCCTTGGGACGGCCTGGCGGAGATGCGCCGCTCTCTGTAGCGATGAAAAAAGCCACGCAGCGCGTGGCTTTTTTGTTTTGCGGCGGCTTCAGGCAAGCGCCGAGAACTGCGCGGTGCTGTCGCTCTCGCCAATGTGATAGGCCTGCATCAGGCGCATGATCTGCAGCATCAGCTTGCTGTCGTCGCTCGAAGCACTGGTGCTGCCCGCGCTGCTCGAACCGTCACTGCTGGAGGTGCTCGAAGTCCCGGTACTTGTGCCGTTGCTGCTCTGATCGAAAGCCATCGCCTCCTGGAAGGTGACCTTGCCGTCGCCGTCGCTGTCGGCGGCATCGAAGTTGTTCACGATGTTCGAAATCAGGCTGCTGCGCTTGCTGTCGCTGGAGCCGATTTCTTCGAGCTGGGCAGTCAGCTCATCCTTGGTGAAACCGCTGTCCTGACCTTGCGGCGGAGGCGGAGGCGGCATGCCGCCCTGCATGCGCATCTGGTCGAACTGCTGATTCAGTTGCGACAGGACATTGGTGAACTCATCCTCCGTGACCTTGCCGTCGCCGTCGCTGTCGAGCTGCGAAAACAGGGCATCGACATCGCTGTCGTTGTCGGTTCCGCTGATGGCGGATTGCAGGTCGGACTTTTCGATATAGCCCTGCTTGTTGCTGTCTATCTTGGCAAACAGCTCCTCGGCCAGGGCGTTGGCCTTGGTGCTGGAGCGGCTGCTGCCGTACATCATCATGGCATTGCTGCCGATTGAACTGATGCTGCTCATGGTGACCTCCGTGAATAAGTGTCGGTGTTCTGCACACGTCGCGCAGATTCTTCCGATAGCAATATGTCGGCCATAAACCATTGTGCTGCAGTGCTTTCGGTGTAAAAGCGAGTTAATTCACGTTAAGGTTTTCGCGGTAATCAGGGACCGCGCGGGGCGGGCACGTGTCCGTGGCCAAGCTCCTTGTCTACCCTTGCCGTATTGCCGGCAAGGCTTGCCAGGTGTAAATCCGTGTTAATTCGCTTTGCGTGCAGGGGGATGGCCGCGATCATGGGCGGCCTACTGTAAAAGGCTGTTGCGGCACTGCGCCGGTGGCGGAAAAAACTGCCACCATGACGCGTGCTCAAGCCCCTGCGACAGGAAGCAGGAGCAGAAGAAGGAGAGAAATGACATGGGACCGACGTCCCCGAATCAGCATCCGCGTGTATTGCTGATTGACGATGATTGCGAACTGCTCGAATTGATGGGCGACTATCTTGAGCGGGACGGTTTTGCGGTGGGCCGTACCGATAACGGCAGTCTCGGTGTGGAGATGGCGCTGTCGGGCCAGCACGATATTGTCGTGCTCGACGTGACCATGCCGGGCAGCAATGGTTTGCAACTGCTGGGCCGCATCCGGGCCAGCAGCGTGCTGCCCGTGATCATGCTGACGGCGCGCGGCGATGATCTCGACCGTATCGTCGGGCTGGAACTCGGTGCCGACGATTACGTGCCCAAGCCCTGCTCGCCACGTGAACTGGCCGCCCGGTTGAGGGCTGTTCTGAAGCGCGTGGCGCCGCCGCTGCAGACGCAGGCCATCTCGCCCTTGTGTGTCGGCCCCTTGCAGTTGCGTCCGGCCCAACGGCGCGCCGAGCTGCACGGCCAGCCCCTGCCGCTCACCAATACCGAATTCAATCTGCTTGAATGTCTGGCGCGCCATGCCGGTTTGCCGGTCAGCAAGGCCACGCTTTCCGAGGAGGCCATGGGCAAGCCGCTGACCAGCTTCGATCGCAGCATCGATGTGCATATCAGCAGCATGCGGCAGAAGATCGGCACCCTGGCCGATGGTCGTTCACGCATCCAGACCGTATTCCGGCGTGGCTATCTGCTGGTGGTCGAATGATGCCGAAGCTGGGGCGCTTGTTCTGGAAGTTTTTTCTGATCTTCTGGCTGGCCCAGTTTCTGACGGCATCGGCAGTCGGGATGCTGTTCTGGCTGTTCCGCAACGAATTCGAGCCGCATAACGCACATCATCGGCCTGCGTTCACGCATGAGGGACGACCGGCGCCGCCGGCCTTCGAAGACGGCGCCATGCCGCATCCGCCG
>DATMTO010000010.1:0-3124 GCA_035564055.1 Rhodocyclaceae bacterium
GCTTCCAGATCGAAGTCTTCGCCGGAGGCGAGCTGATGCCGGGCGGGCAGGTCATGGACGCGGTGCAAAAGGGCACCGTGCCCATCGGCCACACCACCAGCTATTACTACGTCGGCAAGGACCCGGCGCTGGCCTTCGACACGGCCATGCCCTTCGGCATGAACAGCCGCCAGCATGCGGCGTGGATGTGGCACGGCGGCGGCCTGCAACTGATCCGCGATCTGCTCGGCGAATACAATATCTACAACATCCCCTGCGGCAATACCGGCGCGCAGATGGGCGGCTGGTACCGCAAGGAAATCAACACGCTGGCCGACATGAAGGGCTTGAAGCTGCGCATCGGCGGCCTGGCCGGCCAGGTCATGCAGCGCCTCGGCGTACTGCCGCAGCAGATTCCCGGCAACGATCTTTACCCGGCGCTGGAAAAAGGCGCCATCGACGCCGCCGAATGGGTCGGACCCTACGACGACGAGAAGTTCGGCTTCCAGAAAATTGCCAAGTACTACTACACGCCGGCCTGGTGGGAAGGTGGCGCGCAGTTGTCGATGTTCGTGAACATGGACGAATGGAAGGCCCTGCCGAAAAGCTATCAGGCCATCCTCGAAGATGCCTGCGCCTACGCCCACAACAATATGCAGGCCGCCTACGACGCCAACAATATGGCGGCGCTCAAGCGCCTGATTGGCGCCGGCGTCGAGCTGCGTTTCTTCTCCAAGGAAATCATGGCAGCGGCGCAGCACGAAACCTTTGCGCTGTACGAGGAGCTGGCCGCCAAACACCCGCGCTTCGCACGCATCTACGCGCCCTGGCGCAAGTTCCGCGACGAGCAGATGCTCTGGTTCGGTGTGGCGGAACGGCCCTACGATAACTTTGTCGGTGCAAGCGCCAGCGCGTTGGCGAAATAGACGAGAGGACTCTCTCGCGCCGACAGGCCGGATTGTTCGTATTTCGTGAAAGCATTTTTCGCTCTGGCCGGGCTGCGCAATGGCATGCGCTCGGTTACGCTTCCAGCCTATTGATGGAGCAATACATGAGCGCACTTTTCTCTCCTTATTCCCTCGGGCAGCTCGAACTGTCCAATCGCATCGTCATCGCACCGATGTGCCAGTACTCGGCCGAGGCAGGCAATGCCAGCGACTGGCATGTGATTCATTTCGGCAATATGCTGCTGTCGGGCGCCGGCCTGTTTGTCATTGAGGCAAGCGCTGTTACGCCGGAAGGGCGCATCTCGCCTGCCGATCTCGGCCTGTGGTCGGACGAGAATCAAGCGGCGTTGGCACATGCCCTGGCTGCAGGGCGGCGCTATTCGAACATGCCGGTTGCGATTCAACTCGCGCATGCCGGACGCAAGGGCTCGACACAGGTGCCATGGCGCGAAGGCGCCGCGGTTGCCGCGGCCGATGGCGGCTGGACGCCGCTGGCGCCTTCCGCATTGTCTTTCGACACAAACTACCCAGCGCCGCGTGCGCTTGATCGCGACGGACTCAAACGGATTCGTGAAGCATTCGCGACGGCCGCGCGACGTGCGGCTGCAATCGGCATCGACGCCATCGAGATACACGGCGCGCACGGTTACTTGCTGCACGAGTTCATGTCACCACTGTCCAACCAGCGCGACGACGAATACGGCGGTTCGCTGGAGAATCGGATACGTTTTCCGCTCGAAGTCTTCGATGCAGTGCGCGTAGCATTCCCGGCGGACAAGCCGGTCGGCATGCGCATCTCCGCCACCGACTGGGTCGAGGGCGGCTGGGATATTGAGCAGAGCCTTGTGCTGGCGCATGCGCTTAAGGCGCGCGGCGCGGACTTCATTCACGTGTCGAGCGGTGGCTTGTCGCCCTTGCAGAAGATTCCTGTCGGTCCGGGCTACCAGCTGCATCTGGCGGAACGCATCAAGGCCGAGACCGGCATGACCACCATCGGCGTGGGTCTGATCACCGAAGCAAGCCAGGCCGAAACGATTGTGAGCAGGGGGCAAGCTGACTTGATCGGTCTGGCGCGCAGCATGCTCTACGATCCGCATTGGCCCTGGCATGCCGCGGCCGAGCTTGGGGCGCAGGTCGATGCGCCGCCGCAATACTGGCGCTCATTGCCGCATGGCAAGGCGCCCTTGTTCAGGCCGCTAGGGAAGCAATAAATACTCTCAGCGCGAGCCCTGCTCGCGCAGCACGCGGCTGATGGCCCGGTCGCCGGCATCGTTGGCGACTGAGGCCTCCGGTCCACCCTGCACTTCGTCCTGCGCTGCATACGGCGCATAGGGGAAGGCCGGCAGTTCGATCTTCACCTTATCCGGGTTGATGACGGCGTGTTTATCGAGCATGCCGGTGACCAGCCCCGGCCAGAAGATGACGATGCCCGCCATCAGCAATTGCAGGCCCAGCCAGGGAATCGCACCGCGATAGATGTCGCCGCTTTTGACGTTCTTGGGGGCGATGCCGCGTAGATAGAACAGGGCGAAGCCGAAGGGCGGGTGCATGAAGGCGGTCTGCATGGTGATGCAGATCAGCACGCCGAACCAGACCAGATCGATGCCGAGCTTCTGCGCCACCGGCGCCAGCAGCGGGATCAGGATGAAGGCGATTTCGAAGAAGTCGAGGAAGAAGGCCAGCACGAAAACCAGCAGGTTTACGAAAATCAGGAAGCCGATCACGCCGCCGGGCAAGGAACTCACCAGCGACTCGACCCAGTGATTGCCGTGCATGCCCTGGAACACCAGCGTGAACATGGTGGAACCGATCAGGATGAAGACCACCATGGTGGTGATCTCCATCGTCGACTGCATGCTCTGCCACACGAGTTTCCAGTTCAGGCGCTTATGTAGCGCCGCGAGCGCCATGGCGCCGACCGCGCCCATGGCGCCGGCTTCGGTCGGCGTGGCCAGGCCCATGAAGATGGTGCCGAGCACGAGGAAGATCAGCGCAACCGAGGGCAACATGCCCCACAGCACCCGCCTGAACAGCACCCAGCCGCGCTGCGTACGCGCCTCGGGCGGCAGCATCGGCTTCCTGTTCTTCGTGAACGCGCTGATCTTCGTGCTGGCCTTCTTCCTCGACTTCTTCGAGATCGCCTTCATCCTGATCCCACTGCTCGCGCCGGTTGCCCAAAAATTGGGCATCGACCTGGT
>DATMTO010000011.1:0-30402 GCA_035564055.1 Rhodocyclaceae bacterium
CAGGCCGGGCGCTCACAGGCATCGAGCCAGTTTTTGACCACCAGCCCCAGCTCGGTGTCGCCGCGAATGGCAAGCCGGCGCTGGAAGAACAGCGTATCGGCATCGGCGGCGCCGCGCAACAGCGCGAAGAAATCGGCGCTACTGGCGCCGAGCTCAAGATCGGCCTCTCCTTCTGCCAGCGGCCGGAAACCCTGTGCAGTGCAGCGGAAGCGCAGACGCAGGTCAAGGTCCGCAACGTACAGCGCAAAGCGATGGTCGTGAAGCTCCGGCGGTGGCACCAGCCAGCCGAACCGGCGCGCGGTTTCCAGCCCGGCCACGAAGGGCAGACCTGGCAAGACAGACAGCGGTCGCGGCAAAGCAGCGAACAAACGTTGCGGAAGCTGCGGAAGTTTCATCATGCAATGACCCAATCAATGCCCGGACGGGCATGCCAATAGCCGTTGCAGCGCGGCATCTCCGCGGGTGGCAGCACCGCCTCCGGTACCACCTGGCCGCGGCGCTGCCCATCCAGCGCCGTCAGCGCGGCGAACGTACCCTGCGAGTGCGGACTGACGCGCAGCACCGACACGCCAAGCGCGATCAGCTGCGGCGTCGTGTCGATCAGATCAAGACAATGCGCGGACTGCGTCTGGATACCATTGATGGCAAGAAATTCGCCGTTCTCCTGCGTGCGCAGCGGCAGGCCATCGGCATGATCGATACAACGAAATTCGCAGTGATCCTTGTCGAGCCGATAGTGGCGCGCGGTAAAGCAGCGCGCCGAAAATGCCAGCGGCATGCGTCCCCACACCATGACCTCGGCCTCCAGTTGTGGCGGCTTGTCGGCAAGGAGGGCTTGTAGCGCCTCGCGGCTCAGCTCGACTGGCGCCACGAAGCGCGTTGCGCCGAGGCACTCCAGCCAGGCCAGCGTGTCGGCATGGTAGGCATTGAGATGCATGCCGGCGACAAAGCCGCGGCCGCGGCGCAACCCCACCGCGCCAAGATCACCGGCCTCGACCGCATACTCATCCTGCACGCACAGGCGGCGCTGGGCCAGCGTATCGCTGGCGCCTTCGATCAATACCTGGGTGGACAACACCACCTCCTTGCCCTGCTCACGCAGCATGGCGGCCAGCTCCAGCCAGTCGGCGCCACGCAGCTCATGCCGACGGCTGCACACGGTCTCGCCCAGATACACGATGTCGGCGGAACTCTGCGCGACTTCGGCGTAGAAATCGAGCACGCGCTGACGCGGCCAGTAGTACAGCAATGGTCCAAGGGATAATTTCACCGCGGCGCTCATTTCCATGCACGCTCCAGTGCCCCTTGCGTCACCTGCATGCCTTCGGCATGTCGCGACAGAGCAGCCTGCCACTCCTGGCGCGGCGCATAGCGCTGTGGATCGGCCTTGGCGCTGTCGATGGCGGCGCGTAAGGTGCGCACCACCTCCTCCACATAACGCGGGCTGCGCTGGCGACCCTCGATCTTGAGCGCCGCCACGCCCATGCCGAGCAGGCGCGGCAGCTGGCCGATGGCATTGAGGCTGGTCGGCGCCTCGATCGCATGATCGACCTCATGCTCAACGGCGAAACGCCCCTTGCACAAGGTCGGATAGGCGGCCGGCTCGCCCGGCGCGTAGCGGTCGATGAGGATGCCGTTGAGGCGTGCATCCATGAAGCCGTTGTGCTCCTCCCAGCGCACCGCATGCGCCGGCGAACATACGCCCTTGTTGTTGGGCGAGTCGCCGGTGGCATAGGACGACAACAGGCAGCGCCCCTCGGCCATGACGCACAAACTGCCGAAGCCGAACACCTCGATCTCTACTGCGGTCAGGCGAATCAGCTTCTCGATCTCCGCCAACGTCAGCACACGCGGCAAGACGGCGCGACGGATGCCGAACTGCTCACGCATCAGCTCGATGGCGTCGATCGAGGTGGCCGAGCCTTGTACCGAGAGATGCAGACGCAGATCCGGATAACGGTCGCTGGCATAGGCCATCAAACCGGGATCGGCGAGGATCACCGCATCCGCATCGAGCGCATGGGCGGCATCCACCGCGGCGCGCCACTCGGCAGTGCGGCCGGGTTGCGGAAAGGTGTTGATGGCGAACAGCACCTTCTTGTTGAGACCATGGGCCAGCTCGACGCCGGCGCGAATATCGGCCGTCTCGAAGTTGAGACCGGCGAAATTACGCGCATTGGTGGCGTTCTTGAGGCCCAGATAAACCGCATCCGCCCCGGCCCTGAAGGCGGCCTTGAGCGCAGCCAGACTGCCCGCGGGAGCAACCAGTTCCATTCTGCTTCCTTCATCGATGATGAAGGCGAGTCTAGGCAGGGATGGTTTTTATGTCCTTGTGCTGGGTCAAGGAATGGGATGGGGTAAAGAGTCTCCGGGCCAACTCACGGCCAATGTCCGGTCTCGCCCGGACAGGCGAGGTACTTTCTTGTTGTACGACAAGAAAGTACCCAAAGAAGCGTACCCACCGTCTCGCCGCCTGCGGCGGTACCTTCGCTCCAGCCAATTGAATCGGCCGGTCTGGAACTCGCTTCGCTCAAACAGCCAGACCGGACTGCCCCGATCCAATTGCCTTCCGCTCAGCGAGCCAGAAGGGGAGGTAAAGCAAACCCTTCGGATGCGGCAGCAGGTTGCATCTGATACGCTGCCGTTTATCGTTTACTTCATATTAGGCGTGGCGCATGGTGGCTGAAAGCAAACAAGCGCGTATTGATAAGGCTGCCCAAGAGGCAAAGGTAAGAGCCCAGAAGCACTTGCGATCCCTTCACCATTCGTTGGTCCGTAGTGATGTTATGCGGCACCACCATGATGGTTTAATTCATGAAGTAATGAAAGAAAATGATCTCAACGCATTCAACAGCACTAGGAAATCCCGGTTTTCCGCTTACATTGCTTTTTGGTTCACCGGATTGACTGGTGTTATCGAACGCTATGAGGAACTACGAGACAAAGGGGCTATTCCAAGGTGCGTCGATCTTGATCGTCTAATAACTACAGAATTTAAAGACATCGTTAAGCCATTCCGCAACTCTGTAGCTCACTGCTCAGATCATGATGATCGGCGGACGATGGAGTTATTTAGTCATGAAAAAACTGTCCCGGATCAGGCTGCTGAAATTGCTAAAGCCTTCCATCGGTACTTTTCATTGCACCGTAAAGACAACACCACTGATCCTTAGGAGTAAGCGGAGTTAATTCTGATCTGTAGGCACCAAGTAGTCGCCGACCACTGGGGTTTTCTCCCCCTTCTGGCTCGCTGAGCGGAGGGCAATCGGATCGGGGCAGTCCGGCTTGGCTGTTTGAGCGCAGCGAGCTCCAAGCCGGCCGATTCGATTGGCTGGAGCGAAGGGACCGGCGTAGCCGGCGAGACAGGGGGTCGCCTTTTCTTTGCTTACTTTCTTTTGGCGAAGCAAAAGAAAGTAAGTCGGCTGTCGGGACGAACTCCCGACATTGGCGGTTAGTGCGCTAGATACCTCAACCGCAGCGCAGAGAGCTCAAGCGCTCTCGCCCTCATTCATCCCATGCTCCACCGCATAAACCGCCACCTGCACCCGGCTGGAAAGGTTGAGCTTCTTCAAGATGTTCTGCACATGGATCTTGACCGTGCTCTCGGCCACATCGAGATGCCGCGCAATTTCCTTGTTGGATTCACCGCGCGCCAAACACTGCACGATTTCACGCTCGCGCGTGGTGAGTTTGTCGCGTTCGGCGGCAGGCGTAGCGGCGCTCTTCGGTTGAGTGCGGAACTGGGCGACGAGCTTGGCGGTCATGCTCGGGTCGATTACGGCGTCGCCGTCGGCGGCCCGGCGGATCGCGTTCGCCAGCGCATCGCCTTCGATGTTCTTGATCAGATAACCGCGCGCGCCGTCGCGCAGCGCCTGCGCCAGCTCCTCGGCTTCCTCAGAAACAGTGAGGATCACCACGGCCGTGGCCGGGTTGTCCTGTACCAGCAGCTGTAAGGTTTCGAGGCCGGACAGGCCGGGCATGTTGAGGTCGAGCAGGACCACGTCGGGCTTGTGCTGCTGGGCGCGCTTGACGCCCTCGATGCCGTCGCCCGCCTCGGCAACGACTTCAAAGTCGGCCTGTTTTTCGAGCAGCAGGCGAATGCCGGAACGCAGCAGGGAATGGTCGTCGATCAGGAGGATGCGTATGGTCATGGTCGGTATCAGGCGGCCTGGCGCTCGTCGCGCGGCAGCAGAAGGCGGATGTGGGTGCCGGCGCCGGGGCGGCTGTCGATGGTGAGCTGGGCATGCATGCGTGCGGCGCGTTCGCGCATGATGTTGAGGCCGATGTGCTGTTTCTCGCTGCGTGTCTCGACCTCGGCGGCATCGAAGCCGCGGCCGTCGTCGTCGATGTCGAGGGCGAAGTCGCGGCGGTTGCTGATACGCACGCCGACCTTGCCGGCATGCGCATGTTTGCGAATATTGGACAGCGCTTCCTGCAGGATGAACAGGACCTGCAGCTGCTGCTCGGGCGGCAGAGGCGCACCTTCGACCTCCTCCATATCGAGCACGACGGTGACGCCGGCCTGGCGTTCGAAACGGTTGAGCGTATCGGATACGGCCTTCTTCAGTTCGCCGGCTTCGAGCTTGCTGCGGAAATTGAGCAGCAGTTCACGTACGTCCTGATAGCTCTCGTTAACGCCGGTCTGCAAACGCGGCACGATCTCGCCGATCTCGCCAACGGCATTGCGCCGCAGCGCATCGTCGAGCATCTGCACCTGCAGGTTGAGATAGTTGAGCCCCTGGGCCAGGCTGTCGTGCAACCCCTGCGCGACCAGGTTGCGCTCGGCGGCGACGGCCAGCTGGCGGGCCTGCGCGCCGAGGCGGCGATTCTCAAGCGCGACGCCGAGATTCTGGCCCAGGGTTTCGAGCAGGTGTACCTCTTTCTGCGGCAGCCGGCGCTTGTCGGCGAAGTGCAGCGAGAAGGAACCGAGCACCGTGTCCTGTGCCATGACGCGAAACACGGCGATACCGGTAAAGCCTTCGTGCGCGCAGTTGCGCGTCTGCCCAGCCGGGATCGGCACCTTGCTGAAGTCGTGGATCACCACCACGCCTTGCTGCATGGCGGCACCGCAGAAACAGGCATCGACTTTCATGCAGTGCTCGTGCTCTTCCAGCTCGGCGGAAAGACCTTCGGACACCAGCAAGTGCAGTTTTTCGCCGTCCGGATCAATGACGCGGATACTGCCGCCGTCGGCCTCGAACTGGCGCATCACGCGGCGCAGGAAGCCCTGGCACATCTCCTCGATGTCGCTGGGTTGATTGAGAAAGGCCACCATGTCGTAGAGCGCACCAAGCTCCCGATTCTGCGCCGCGAGCTGCGCGGTCTTGTCCTGCACGCGCGTTTCCAGGCTGGTGTAGAGACTTTTCAGCTCATCGGCCATGCGATTGAAACCGTGGGCGACAACGCCGAACTCATCGCGGCTTTCGACCGGCAGGCGCGTGTCGAAGTCGCGGCCGGCCATGCGCTGGAGGCCCTTTTGCAGCTCCAGCAAGGGCACGATGATCCACAGGTAGAGCAGGTACACCATGGCCAGGGTGCCAACGCAGGCGATCACGATGAGCACGCCCTGCGACATGCGCAGCAGCGTGGTCTTCCTGGCATTGTCGGTTTCGATCAGCCCGACCAGACGATCGGCCTGCTTGATGAAATCGGGCAGCAGCGCCAGATATGCCTGTGCATCACGGCTCAGGCCCTGCTGCGCGGCCGGTTTGAGCGAGCTGCGCCACAGGCGGTTGACGGTTTCCATCTGCGCCTGCACCGGCTCCGCGGTCGGCAGGAACAGGGGACGGATCGGATTGCCCTGATAGAGGCCGGCGATGATGGTGTCGATCTGATTGATCTCATCCTGCACGCGCTGGCGTGCCTCATCCTGCTTTGGCGCTTGAACCAGATTCAGGCCGAGCCGCGTGGCACGCATGCGCAGGCTGCCGGTGTCATTGATCGCCGCCGCTGCGCCTTCGAGCTGCCATGACAGCCACAGGGTACCGAAGATCATGCCGAGCGTGATCACCAGTGCCGCCACCGAGACGCCGATAATGCGCGTGGCCAGCTGGTCGCGCACCGCCGGCTGGGGCATCTTGTCCTGCTTGCCGCCTGTATGATCCATGTATGTGTTTCCCCGAAACCGCAACACGCGCTGTTCAAGCCACCGGAATGCCATGTCCTACCTAGCCTTGCGCCATCTGCACATCACCTGCGCGGTCATCAGCATCAGCCTGTTCTGTCTGCGCGGCCTGCTACTGCTGCGCGGCTCGCAAATGCCCAGGATCCTGCGCTGGCTGCCACATCTCAATGATACGGTACTGCTGGGTGCCGCTGTTGCTCTGGCCGTCTGGAGCGGCCAGTATCCGCTGCAGCAGGCATGGCTCACCGCCAAGCTGCTGGCGCTGGTGGCCTACGTCGTGCTCGGCAAACAGGCTTTGCGCCCTGGCCTGAGCGTGCGCCAGCGCCTGCCCTGGCTAACCGCCGCGCTGCTGTCGGTCGCCTATATCGTCAGCGTTGCCGTCACGCGCCAGGCGCTGCCCTTCCTTGCTTCCTGACTGCCAGTTGAGCGGACAGACCAGCGGCAAAAACGCATCCGCACGCGGCGAATAGGCCAGCAAGGCGCCGGCTTCCATATCGAAGTACCAGCCGTGCAGTGTCAGGTGGTCATTGTCCACCCGCTGCCTGAGCCAGGGAAAGGTCTGCAGATTCTTCAAAGAAACGAGGATCGCCGCCAGCTCGCAGGCGCGGTTCTTCTCGGCCGGGCTGGCCTGCGCGAACTTTTCCTGGACCCGTGAGCGGGCCGGATCGGCGATGCTCATCCAGCGACCGATGAAATCGGTATCGGCCGCACGCGGGAAATCCTCTTCCATCAGCGCCCGGATGCCACCGAAACAGCTATGACCGAGCACGATGATGCGTTGCACCTTGAGCACGGTAACAGCAAACTGCAACGCCGCCGATACACCCTGACGGCCGTTGCTGCCGCCGCACGGGGGCACCAGGTTGGCGACGTTGCGAATGGTGAAGATGTCGCCGGGATCGCAGCCGAGCAAGAGCGCCGGATCGACACGCGAGTCGCAGCAACCGATCAAGAGTGTGCTCGGGTGCTGGCCCTGCTTGAGATCGCGGTAGAGCTCCGGGTTCTGCTCGAAGTACTGTTCCTGAAAGCGCTGGAAGCCGTCGATGAAACGTTCGAGATCATGCATGCCGGGGTCCCTCGATCGCAGATCGCTCAGCCGCCGGTTTGCGCCATGAAGCGGATGATCTTTTCCGGGCGCGTGTTGAACTCGTGGCGTTCCGGCTTGCGCGCGATGGCGGCACGAATGTGCTCAATCATCTCGGCATCGCCCGCGCCGGTGCGCATGAGGCGACCGAGCGGAACCTGGTCCTCCTGGCCGAGGCAGAGATACAGCGTGCCGTCGGCGCCGAGGCGCACACGATTGCAGGCGGCGCAAAAGTGCTGCGACATGGGCGTGATGACGCCGAGGCTCATGCCGCTGGCGGCATCCGCCCAGTAGCGCGCCGGTCCGGCACCACTACCGAGCACCTGCGGTAACAGACCGTACTGCGCGGCCAGTCTTTCACCGAGTGCACTGAGATCGACGCCGTGTGCAGCGCGGCCGGTGTCACCGATCGGCATGGGTTCGATCAGGCGCAGGATGTAGCCGTGGCGCATCGAGTATTCAATCATGCGGCCGATGTCAGCCGCATTGACGTCGCCCTGCACCACCATGTTCAGCTTGATCGGATCAAAGCCCGCGACCTGCGCGGCAGCGATTCCCGCCAGCACATCGCCCAGACAATCGCGGCCGGTAATGCGCGCAAAGCAGGAAGGGTCGAGGGTGTCGAGGCTGATATTGAGGCGGCGCACGCCGGCGGCCTTGAGCGCGACGGCATGGCGGCCGAGCTGGGTGGCATTGGTCGAGAGCGACAGATCGCATATGCCCGGCAGGGCGGCAATCTGCGCCGCCAGCTGACTGATGCCGCGCCGGAGCAGAGGCTCGCCACCGGTCAGGCGCACCTTGCCCACACCAAGACTGGCAAAGAGGCCGATCAGCCGCGTCATCTCGGCATGCGTCAGCCACTCTTCCGGCTCCTCGTAGCCCTTGAAGCCTTTGGGCAGGCAATAGGTGCAGCGCAGGTCGCAGCGATCGGTGACGGAAACGCGCAGATAGTCGATGCTGCGGCCGAAGCCGTCGACGAGGGAGGTACGGGCAATGTGCGGTGCGTTCATGATTCGATTGTGGGCGCGGCGCCGGCACTCCGCCATTCTTCTCAGGAACTAGTCACTCCGACCGAGGCTGGGTGGCGAGCATGTGGGCGAGTGCGGCGATCAGGTCGGATTGCGTGACGATGCCGACCAGGCGCCCGGCCGAGTTCACGACCGGCAGATGGCGCAGGCCGGTGTCCGACAGCAGCGGCACCAGTGCCGTCAGCGGCAGGTCGGCGCTGACGGTGCGCACCGGCTTGCTCATCAGCGTGGCCACGTCCTGATCCATGACGATATTGGCGCGATGGGTCAGGTCCTCGGGCAAGGTATGCCAGGCGAGACCGAGGTGCTTGAGAAAATCGACCAGGGCGATGATGCCGACGACACGGCCGTCGTCGACGACCGGCAGGGTCTTGACCTTGTGCTCCTGCAGCCGGCGCCAGGCACGCTTGGCGCTGTCTTCAGGCGCCAAGGTGACCAGCTCCCTCGACATGATGTCGCCGACACGCAGCTTGTCGGTGACGCTGGCGTCAAGACGGCACGAAGGCGGACGCTGGCTTGCCGCAGTGCGTTCAGGCCGCGCGGCCCGCACGCGCCACACCGACACCGCCAGCACGACAACGGCGACCAGAACGATCTGCCACGACGTCAGCGCACCCATGATCATTGCACCAGCGGGCTATCGGCACCCTCCAGCTCGATGCCCTCGATATGCGCCTGCCCCACCAGCAGTTGCAGGTACTGGCGCCAGGCGGTGGCGCGGCGGGTCGCACTGAGCGCGGCTGTAATCTGTGGCGCAACTTGTTCATAGGGCAGCAGGCGGCCTTCGATACGCCGTTCGACGCGCACGATGTGCAGGCCGAAGCGGCTCTCTACCAGACGCGGAAAGATGCTGCCGGCGGGCATGGCGAAAACGATCTTCTCGAATTCCGGCGCAGTGTCCCCGCGTCCGAGCTGGCCTAGACTGCCGCCGACCTCGCCGGACGGGCAATTGGATTGCGTCTTGGCACGTTCGGCAAAGCGTTCGGGGTGCTCAAGCAATTCGGCCAAGGTCTTTTCGGCACGGCGGCGCAGCGCGTCGAGATCGACCTTCGATGTCACCTGATAAAGGATGTGTGCCGCCTCGACCAGCTCGCCGACGGTAAAGCGTTGCGGATGCTGTTCGTAGTGGCGGCGGCATTCGGCCTCGGCCGGATCGTCGAGCGGAACGGCCTGCTCGAGAAGCGCCTCAATGACGGCCTCCTCTTCATCCGCGCCAATGCCCAGACGGGCCGCTTCGTCGAGCATGACGCGGCGCAGAACCACGGCGGTGGTGGCGCGGCGCATCGGGTTGGCGGCATCACGGTGATGGTCGAGCTCGCGCTCGACTTCCGCATCGGTAAGTTCGTGACCATTGACGACGACAGGCATGATGATCTCCGGAATAGGTGCCGCGGCTCAGTAGCGCGGCATGGCGGCATGTACGAGCAGCCAGTAATTTTTTGAGGGGTTGCGATTTTCCGCGGATGCCTCGGCCGTTCCCCTCAGGGGGTGGGGCGACGAACCGAGGCGGCGGAAAATGGAACGCAGGATGTTCATGGCGGTGGCAGCCTTAACGCGGACGCACCAGCTGCCAGGCCCGGCCAAGGTAGGCGATCGAGGCGAAGCCGCTCCACACATGCACCAAGCGCGTGAAGGGGAAGATCAGGAACAAGGTCATGCCCATGAACAGGTGCGCCTTGAACAGCAGCGGCGCATCGGCCACGAACAGGGCGGCATCGCCGTTGAAGGTGAAGATGCCTTGTGCCCAGGTCATCAGCTTGATCATCATGTGGCCATCGAGATGGCCGGCCGATTCGAAGATGGTCGAGAGGCCGAGTACCAGCGTCACGAGTATCCACGGCATCAGGAGGCGGTCGCCCGCCTTTCTCACATGGGCGAGGCGCGCGCTGCTGCTGCGGCGAACCAGAAGAATGAGCAGACCGATCAGGGCGATGCCGCCCATGATGCCGCCGGCAGTCATGGCCACCATCTGCTTGAGGCTGTGGCTGATACCGAGCGTATCCCAGACCACGACCGGCGTCAGCAGGCCGGCCAAATGACCGAAGAAGAGGCCGAGCACACCGACGTGGAAGAGTATGTTGCCGAGACGCAGACTGCCGCGATGCAGCACCTGCAGACTGTCGCTCTTCCAGGTGTATTGCTCGCGTTCAAAACGCGCCAGGCTGCCGAAGAGAAACACCGACAGAGCGATGTAGGGATAGATGCCGAAGAGAAATTGGTTGAGGTAGCTCATGTCGGTGCTCCCGTGACTAGTGACATGCCGCAGCCGGGCGGCGCGGGTGAAATTGCAGGGTGTGGACAGCCTGATCGCTCGGCTTCAGCAGCGGCTCGACACCGTCGGCGCCGGGGCCGAACATATCCATCGCCTCGTCCATGCTGCGCACCGGCGGATCGGTCTGCTCCAGTGGCACCACGTCGGTCAGCGTGCACAGCAGCGCGAACACGCCGGCATACGGGCTTTCCTTGCGTGCCAGACGATTGCCGATCGCCGCCAGCACGTGGATGGTCTCGCCGAGCAGCGTGCTCGCCGCGTCGACATCCATCAGGCTGAGGAATTCGAGGAACAGCGGCACGTGGTCTGGCAGTTCGTTCACCACCGGCTCGAAACCATGCCGCTTGTACTCTTCGAGCAAATCGACCATGGCCTGGCCGCGATCGCGGCTTTCGCCATGAATATGCTCGAACAGGTGCAGGGCCTGCAGCGGGCTGCGGTCGAAGGTGTTCACATAGTTTTCCTGCAGTTCGATCAGCGGCACTGCGTCGAGATAGTCGAGCAGCGCGCCCAGCATTTCATCGGCATTCGCATCGCCGGTGATGGCGGCACGGATTTCCGGCAGCGCGTCGATCAAATCCTGTTCCGGATAGATCAGCAGGGCAGAGAGGACGCGATAGAGTTGATTGCTTTCGTTCATGGTTCCTCTCCTCAGGCCTCGACCTTGGCTTTACGTGACTTGGGCATGTCGACGAAGATGACACTGCCCTGTGGCTTCTTGCCGAACAGCGCGCCTTCCGAAGTACCGCCGGAGCAGCCGTTGCCGAAGGTGAAGCCGCAGCTGCCCTTGTCGTTGAAGCTGTCCTCGACCATTTCCTTGTGACTGGACGGAATCACGAAGCGGTCTTCGTAGTTGGCGATGGCCATGATCTGGTACATGTCTTCGACCGTGGCGGCATCCAGTCCCACTTGCTTGAGCACTGCATGGTCAGCCTGGCCGTGCACGGTCTCCGCCCGCTTCCAGGCGCGCATGGCGAGCATGCGTTCGAGCGCGGACACGACCGGCGCTTCCTTGCCGGCGGTGAGCAGGTTGGCGAGGTAGCGCACGGGAATACGCAAACTCGACACGTCGGGGATGATGCCGTTCATGCCCATGTGGCCGGCTTCGGCGGCGGACTGGATCGGCGACAGCGGCGGGATGTACCAGACCATCGGCAGGGTGCGGTATTCCGGGTGCAACGGGAAGGCCACCTTCCACTGGCAGGCCATCTTGTACACCGGCGACTTCTGCGCCGACTCAAGCCAGCTTTCGGGAATGCCTTGCTTGCGCGCTTCGGCAATCACGGCCGGATCGTGCGGGTTGAGGAAAACCTTGAGCTGTTCTTCGTACAGGTCCTGCATATCGGCGGTGCTGGCGGCCTGTTCGATCAGGTCGGCGTCGTAGAGCATCACGCCGAGATAGCGGATGCGGCCGACGCAGGTTTCCGAACACACGGTCGGCTGGCCGGCTTCGATGCGCGGATAGCAGAAGGTGCACTTCTCGGCCTTGCCGCTCTGCCAGTTGTAGTAGATCTTCTTGTACGTGCAACCCGAGATGCACATGCGCCAGCCACGGCACTTGTCCTGGTCGACCAGCACGATGCCGTCGTCCTCGCGCTTGTAGATCGAGCCGGACGGGCAGCTGGCAACGCAGGCCGGGTTAAGGCAGTGTTCGCACAGACGCGGCAGATACATCATGAAGGTGTTTTCGAAGGTGCTGTACATCTCCTTCTGCACGCCCTCGAACAGCTGGTCGCGACCGCGCGAGCTGAACTCGCCGCCGAGGTCGTCTTCCCAGTTCGGACCCCAGTGGATCTTGTCCATCTTCTTGCCGGTAATCACCGAGACCGGGCGCGCAGTCGGCGGCGTCTCCGACAATTTGGCGTTCTTCAGATGCTCGTAATCGTAGGTGAAGGGCTCGTAGTAGTCGTCGATCTGCGGCAGATTTGGATTGGCGAAGATATTGGCGAGAATCTTCAGCTTGCCGCCTTGGCGCGGTTCGAGCTTGCCGGCGCTGGTGCGCGTCCAGCCGCCCTGCCACTTCTCCTGGTTCTCCCATTCCTTCGGGTAGCCGATACCGGGCTTGGTCTCGACGTTGTTGAACCACGCATACTCGACGCCGTCACGACTGGTCCATACGTTCTTGCAGGTGACCGAACAGGTATGGCAACCGATGCACTTGTCCAGATTGAGGACCATCGCTACTTGGGCTCTGATACGCATTATGCAACTCCTTCTTCTTGCTTCAGCTCGCCTTCGAGCCAATCGACCTTCTTCATCTTGCGCACGATCACGAACTCGTCGCGGTTGCTGCCGACCGTGCCGTAGTAATTGAAGCCATAGGCGAGTTGGGCGTAGCCACCGATCATGTGGGTCGGCTTGGTGACGGTGCGCGTCACCGAGTTGTGGATGCCGCCGCGCTGGCCGCTAGTTTCGGCGCCGGGCACGTTCACGATCTTTTCCTGGGCGTGGTACATCAGGCACATGCCCTTGGGGACGCGCTGACTCACCACCACGCGCGCAGTCAGCGTGCCATTGACGTTGAAGACTTCAACCCAGTCGTTGTCCACCAGCCCCGCTTGCTTGGCCTCGTCTTCCGAAACCCAGACGTGGGGGCCGCCACGCGACAGCGTGAGCATGCGCAGATTGTCCGAGTAGGTAGAGTGGATGCCCCACTTCTGGTGCGGGGTGATCCAGTTCAGCACCAGCTCGTGCTCGCCATTGGGCTTCCTGCCCAGCAGCGGCGAGACCGTCTTGGTGTCGATGGCCGGCTTGTAGACGCAGGAGCCCTCGCCGAAGTCCAGCATCCAGCGGTGATCCTGGTAGTACTGCTGGCGGCCGGTCAGGGTGCGCCATGGGATCAGTTCATGCACATTGGTATAGCCGGCGTTGTAGCTGACCTCCTCCGACTCCAGACCGGACCAGGTCGGTGCCGAGATGATCTTGCGCGGCTGGGCCTGTACGTCGCGGAAGCGGATCTTGTCGTGCTCGCGGCCGACGGCCAGATGAGTGTGATCGCGGCCGGTGATCTTGGACAGCGCGTCCCAGGCCTTGACCGCCACATGACCGTTGGTCTCGGGCGCAAAGGTCAGGATCATTTCGCAAGCGTCGATGGCAGTGTTGAGCGCCGGACGGCCCTTGGAGATGCCCTCTTCCTTGACCGTCTTGGTGAAGCCGGCCAGTTCATGCACCTCGTGCTCGGTGTTCCAGTTGATGCCCTTGCCGCCGTTGCCGAGCTTGTCGAGCAGCGGACCGACCGAGGTGAACTTCTTGTAGATCTGGCGATAGTCGCGCTCCACCACCACCATATTGGGCGCGGTTTTGCCCGGGATCAGCGCACATTCGTCGTGCTTCCAGTCCTTGGGTTCGAACGGCTGGCCGAGCTCGCCCGGGGTGTCGTGCAGCAACGGCTGCAGGACCAGATCCTTGCGCGTGCCCAGATAGTCGCCACCAATGTCGGTGAACTTCTTGGCGATGAGCTTGTAGATCTCCCAGTCGGTCTTCGATTCCCAGAGCGGCTGCACGGCCTCGGACAGCGGGTGGATGAAGGGATGCATGTCGGAGGTATTGAGATCGTCCTTCTCGTACCAGGTCGCCGTCGGCAGCACGATGTCGCCGTAGAGACAGGTGGTGCTCATGCGGAAATCGAGTACGGTGAGCAGGTCGAGCTTGCCTTCCGGCGCTTCCTCGCGGTACTTCACTTCGCTCGGCTTGATCGCGTCGGCTTCGTCACCGAATACAGCGTTCTGGGTGCCGAGCAGGTACTTGAGGAAGTACTCGTGGCCCTTGCCGCTGGAGCCGAGGATGTTCGAACGCCACACAAACATATTGCGCGGGAAGTTCTTGGGATTGTCCGGATCGTCGCAGCTCATATTGAGCTTGCCCGATTTGAGGTTCTCGACTGCGTAGGCAATCGGGTCCTTGCCGGCGGCTTCGGCCTCGGCCACGACGTCAAGCGGATTGGTTTCCAGTTGCGGCGCCGAAGGCAGCCAGCCCATGCGCTCGGACTTGGCGTTTAGGTCAATAAGACTTAGGTGGCCATATTTCGAAGCATCGGCAGTCGGCGCGAGGATTTCATCGACGTGCAGCTTTTCGTGGCGCCACTGGCCGGTGTGCGCATAGAAGAAGCTGGTGCCGTTCATCTGGCGCGGCGGACGCGTCCAGTCGCTGGCGAAGGCAAGCGGCGCCCAGCCGAACTGTGGCCGCAGCTTTTCCTGGCCGACGTAGTGGGCCCAGCCGCCGCCGCTCTGGCCGATACAGCCGCACATCATCAGCAGATTGATGATGCCGCGGTAGATCATGTCGTTGTGATACCAGTGGTTCAGCGCGGCGCCGACGATGACCATGCTCTTGCCGTGCGTGCGATCGGCGTTGTCGGCGAATTCGCGCGCCACCTGGATCACCAGCTCGCGCTTCACCGAGGTGTGTTTTTCCTGCCAGGCCGGGGTGTAGGGAACGTCGTCGTCGTAGCTGCTGGCGACATTGCCGCCGCCGAAGCCGCGATCGACGCCGTAGTTGGCCATCTGCAGGTCGTAGACGGTGGTCACATAGACACTGGAACCGTCCGCGAGCTTGAGCTTCTTGGCTGGCACGTTGCGCACCAGCAGATCGTCCTTCTCGCCGCCGAAGTAGGGGAAGCCGACACCGACGAATTCGTCCTTGTTGTCGACCAGCGAGAGCAGCGGATCAACGTCCTTGCCGGAGCCACCGTCCTTGAGTTCGAGGTTCCAGCGACCGACCTTCTCGCCGTCATTGACCTTGCCTTCGCCCCAGCGGAAACCAACGCTGCCATTAGGCGCAACGAGCTGGCCGCTCTTGGCGTCGATCAGCAGGGTCTTCCATTCAGGGTTGTTGGCTTCGCCCAGATTGTTGGCCAGATGCGAGGCGCGCAGGAAGTGGTCGGGTACCAGGGTGCCGTTCTTTTCCTTCAGCATCACCAGCATGGGCATGTCGGTGTATTGCTTGGCGTAGTCCTTGAAGTAGCTTGAAGTGCCGCTGAGGTGGAATTCCTTCAGCACGACGTGACCCATGGCCATGGCCAGCGCGGCATCGGTGCCCTGCTTGGGCGCCAGCCAGATGTCGCCGAACTTGACCATTTCGCCGAAGTCGCTCGATATGGCCACGGTCTTGGTGCCCTTGTAGCGCACCTCGGTGTAGAAGTGCGCGTCCGGAGTACGCGTCTGCGGCACGTTGGAGCCCCACACCATCAGGTAGGAAGAGTTGTACCAGTCGGCCGATTCGGGCACGTCGGTCTGTTCGCCCCAAACCTGCGGGCTGGACGGCGGCAAGTCGCAGTACCAGTCGTAGAAGGACAGACAGGCGCCACCGATCAGTGACAGGTAGCGCGCACCAGCGGCGTACGAGACCATGGACATGGCGGGAATCGGCGAGAAACCGATGACGCGGTCGGGGCCGAACTTCTTGACCGTGAAGGCATTCGCCGCGGCAATCATTTCGGTGGCGGTATCCCAGTCGGCACGGACGAAGCCGCCCTGGCCACGAATACTCTTGTAGCGCTTGGCCTTCTCCGGATCCTGGCTGATCGATTCCCAAGCCGCGATGGGATCCATGGTCTTGCGCGCCTCGCGCCACATCTCGAGCAGGCGGCCGCGCATCATCGGGTACTTCACCCGCTGGGCCGAATAGACGTACCAGCTATACGAAGCGCCGCGCGGGCAGCCGCGCGGTTCATGGTTAGGCAGGTCGGGACGGGTGCGCGGGTAGTCGGTCTGCTGGGTTTCCCAGGTGATCAGACCGTTCTTGACATAGACCTTCCAGGAGCAGGAGCCGGTGCAGTTCACGCCGTGGGTGGAACGCACGATCTTGTCGTGCTGCCAGCGCTGGCGGTAGGCGTTTTCCCAGCTGCGATCCTCGTTCACCACGGCGCCATGGCCGTCGGCGAAAGTGGATTTGACCTGGGACATGAACTTCAGGCGATCCAGAAAGTGACTCATTTGTTTCTCCAGTGTGTCGACGAACGGCCGACTTCGGGTAGTGCGTGTTCTGACGATTCCACTTTATGCCGCCGGCCTCCGGCAAACCATTCACCGGAGGAGGGGGCGCGGCAAGGCAAGGGGACTAGGCTGGCTAGTTCTAAGTGACTAGTTCTCAGCAGGGCATGGCGGCGTTCCTGCGCGCATAGCACCACCAGGTGATGAACATGCAGGAGACGTAGAAGACGAGGAAGCAGTACAGCGCAGCGTCAACCGAGCCGGTCAGCTCGATCGAAGTGCCGAAGCTCTTAGGGATAAAGAAGCCGCCATAGGCGCCGATGGCGCCAGAGAACCCGAGCACCGCGGCTGACTCCTTGTTGGCGTCGAGCACGGCCTGCTTCTGCGCCGCCTCGTTCTTGGCCGCTGCATGCTGGCGTTCGGACAGGAAGATCACCGGGATCATGCGGAAGGTGGAACCGTTACCGACCCCGGACAGGGCGAACAGCACGATGAACATGGCGAGGAAGCCGAAGAAGTTGCCGGGGTTGGCGACGCCGGCGCCGTTATGCGGCAGGAAGTGCAGCACGCCGAACACCGCAAGCGCCATGCCGATGAAGACATAGAGCGTGACGCGGGCACCGCCCAGCTTGTCCGAGACCCAGCCGCCGAGGGGGCGCGTCAAGGCGCCGACGAGCGGGCCGAGGAAAGCGTAGGTGGTCGGATTGATGTCCGGGAACTGCGACTTGGTGAGCATGGCGAGGCCCGCCGAGAAGCCGATGAAGGAACCGAAGGTGCCGATGTAGAGCCAGCACATCAGCCAGTTGTGCTTGCGCTTGAAGATCACGGCCTGATCGGCGAAAGAGGCCTTGGCGTCGGCAATGTCGTTCATGCCGAACCAGGCGGTGATCGACGAGAGGATGATGAAGGGCACCCACACGAAGCCCGCGTTCTGCAGCCAGATGTTCTTCTCGACACCGTCCTTGACGTAGGTGTGCGCATCGCCGCTGACGCCGCCGAGCAGCGCGCCGGTGATGACGATGGGGACCACGAACTGGGTCAGCGACACCCCCAGATTGCCGATGCCTGCGTTCATGCCGGTGGCAAAGCCTTTCTTGGCCTTGGGGAAGAAGAAGCTGATGTTGGACATGCTGGAGCTGAAGTTGCCGCCGCCCAGCCCGCACAGCAGGGCCAAGGCCAGCAGCGTCGGGTAGCCGGTGGACGGATCGCGCAGCGCGAAGCCCATGCCCAGCGCCGGAATCAGCAGCGAGGCGGTGCTGATCGCGGTCCAGCGGCGGCCGCCGAAGATCGGAATCAGAAAGGAATAGAAGATGCGCAGCGTCGCGCCGGACAAGGCCGGCAGCGCGGTGAGCCAGAACATCTGGTTCTTGGAGAGTTGGAAACCGGCCTTATCGAGATTGACGACGACCACGCTCCACAGCATCCAGATGCTGAAGGCCAGCATCAGGGCAGGAATCGACAGCCACAGATTGCGGTTGGCAACACGCGCACCCTGGGCCTGCCAGAAGGTAGCGTTCTCGGGTTCCCAGCGCGTAAGGACATGAGAGGACATGATTTTCTCCTTGTGAATTCAGGCGGTGCCGCCGGCCTTGGCCAGCGCCTTCTTGCCGGTCTCGACGACTTCGGGGCGGAAGCTGAAATGCATCCACACCAGCGAGACGCAGACGGTGCCGTAGAGCAACATGAAGCAGCTGGAGCGCACGCCGGTCAGATCGACCAGTGCGCCGAAGAGGATGGGCAGGATGAAGCCGCCGAGGCCGCCGGCAAGACCGACAATGCCGGATACGGCGCCGATGTTCTGGCCGAAGTCGTCGGCGATGAACTTGAACACCGAGGCCTTGCCCACCGCCATGGCGACGCCGACGACGAAGAGCAGCAGCGTGAAGGTGGTCGGCGACAACGCAATGTGGAACTGCTGCGGTCCGCTCACGGTCTGCACCGTGAATTGCGTTTGCGGATAGCTGAGGATAAAGAAAGCGACCCAGCACACCCACATCACCCACCAGGTGGTCTGGTAGGCACCGTACTTGTCGGCAATCCAGCCGCCAATGGCGCGCAGCACGCCGCCGGGCAGCGAGAAGCAGGCGGCGAGAAAGGCGGCGGACGCCAGCGTGAAGCCGTATTCGCCGACGTAGTACTTGGTCATCCACAGCGCCAGGCCGACGTAGCCGCCGAACACCACCGAGTAGTACTGGCAGTAGCGCCATACGCGCGGATCCTTGAGCATCTTGACCTGATCGGAGAACTTGGCCGAGGCGCCGATGTTGTGACTCGTATCCGTGGCGGAAAACACCCAGAACAGCAGCGCGGTGGCGAGCATCGCAATCGCATAGACCTTGGGCACGATGGCCCAGCTGCCGCCGGCGGCAGCGATCAGCGCCGGCGCCACGAACTTGGTCAGGGCCGAACCGGAATTGCCGGCGCCGAACACGCCCATGGCGAAACCCTGGCGCGACTTCGGAAACCAGCGCGCAACGTAGGGCGTGCCAACCGAGAACGAACCGCCGGCGAGGCCGACAAAAAGGGCCAGCACGAGGAAGTGCCAATAGGCGGTGGCATAGGACATCAGCCAGATCGGCACGACAGTGGCCAGCATCAGCAGGAAGAACACGATGCGACCGCCGTAGCGGTCGGTCCAGATGCCCAGCGGCACGCGCACCAGCGAGCCGGTCAGTACCGGCATGGCGGCCAGCAGGCCGAACTGCGTTTCGCTCAGATCCAGCTGCTTCTTGAGCGGAATGCCCAATACCGCGAACATCATCCACACGGCAAAGCACACCGTGAAAGCGAATGTGCTTGAGAGCAACACCGAATTTGCACCCCGTCCCGGAGCACGATTGCTGGTTTGAGCGGTTTGAGATTGGCTACCCATTTCTCGCATCCTCACGATTGATTGATTCGTGAGTCGAGCTTAGGGCGCGGGGCCGACCGCGACTATCCGTATCTGGAGCTAGCCGCGCCAGCCAGAGTGACTAGTTCTTCAAGGACAGCGGCAATTTTCCGAAAGCTTGACGCGGATCAAGCCGATCCGGATTTGGTGGCGCGTAATGATGGCTTCGGCAACGTCGTGGGCGGCGACTGGATGTGCAGCAGGCGCTGCAACGGTTGCGGCTTGGCAATCAGATCGGCCAGCGTATAGGCTTCGAGATAGGCATAGAAGCGATCAAAGGCGCCGGTGAGAATACCGGCCAGGGCGCAGCTGCGCGTGATGCGGCACTGATTGGCTTCGCCCATGCACTCGACGATGGGGCCGTCGCTTTCGGTACTGCGGATGACTTCACCCAGCCCGATGGCTGCAGGCGGTCGCGCCAGGCGCATGCCGCCACCCTTGCCGCGCACGGTTTCGATCAGACCCGTGCGGGCGAGATGATGAACCACCTTCATCAGATGATTTTCCGAGATGCCATAACTCTCGGCGATGGCCTGAATGGTGACAAGGCGCTCGGGATTGAGCGCCAGATAGATGAGGACGCGCAAGGTGTAGTCGCTGAAGGCGGTAAGTCGCATAAGGACAATGAAGCGCTGTAGGTTTGCTATAGATGTAAAAGTAGCACATCTTATAGCGTATGCAGGACGAGCGAATCGGGAACGACAATGGACAAGAAACTGGATGAAGATGCGATCAATGCCGAAGCCCTGCGCATGGCACTGCATGGAGTGATCGATCCGGAGGTTGGCGTGAACATCGTCGACCTCGGTCTGGTGTACGGCGTAACGGTAGCGCACAGGCATGCCAGGATCGACATGACCATGACCTCACCGGCCTGCCCCATGGGCGAGATGCTGCTCGACGAGGTTGAGGAGGCCCTGAAGAAGACGTTGCCGGCCGGATGGGAATTCGAGATCGAGCTAGTGTGGGAACCACCCTGGTCGCCGGCACTGATGAGCGAGACTGCGCGCACGCAACTCGGCTGGGACGAGTGAGTATGCCTCGCCTGCCGCGACTGCTGCTGCTCACCGGCGCTATTACGGCGCTGCTGGCCGGCGTGCTGGGCGGCCTGGCAAGACTCGGCCTGTATGCGCCAGCGACCACGCTGATCGAAAACCATGGTGCCTTCATGATCGGCGGCCTGTTCGGTACGCTGGTCAGCCTGGAGCGCGCGGTGGCGATGGGGCGGCGCTGGCCCTATCTGGCCCCCGTATTCTCCGTCATCGGCGTGGCCGGACTGCTGTTCGGCCTGCCGCCGTCGTTGGCGCCATTGCCCTTCATCGCCGCCGCCAGCGTACTGTGCGCTGCCAGTCTGCGCCTGTGCATGCAGCAGAAAGTACTGCACCTGCTCGCCCTGGCGGTGGCGAGCGCGATGTGGCTGTATGGCAACCTGCTGTGGCTGACCCAAGGCTTCGTCGCGCCGGCAGTGCCGGCCTGGCAGGCCTTTCTGATTCTGACCATTGCCGGTGAACGACTGGAGTTGTCGCGTTTCCTGAACACACCGCTGCATGCACGCCGCCTGTTCGCCCTGCTGATGGGGCTCCAGATTGTCGGCGTGATATTCGCCGAGTCCTGGCCGCTGCTGTTCCCGCTCAGCCTGCTCGGCCTCGCCGCCTGGCTGCTGCGCTACGACATCGTGCGCCGCACCCTGCGCCAGGAAGGCCTGCCGCGCTACATCGCCGTCTGCATCGGTAGCGGCTACATGTGGCTGATTGCCAGCGCCCTGCTTCAGCTTTGCGGTGAGCTCGGCCTGACCGCCCCGGCACGCGACGCCGCACTACATGCCTTGCTGCTCGGCTTTGTGTTCGCCATGGTCTTCGGCCACGCGCCCATTGTTCTGCCGGCCGTGGCGCGACTCAAGCTGCCCTACCATCCGGCGCTGTATGCGCCACTGATACTGTTGCATCTGAGCCTGGCACTACGCTTCGCCGCCGGACTGCTGGATGGCTTCCCGCTACGCCAGTGGGCTGCGCTTGGCAACGCGGCTACATTGGCGCTGTTCGCGCTGACCGTTGTCAGCCTGTTGCTGCGCCGGAAAAATTGACGCCAATCAGGTAAATCGGAAAAAGTCGGCGCTTTCCTCAATCATTGATTGACCGCCCATAAAGATGTACCAAAAATACATCTAATGGCGACGTGCCAGTGAAATCAAGTGAGGATGCAATGAACACATCACGCAGACTATGGCGCTGGCTCGGCCTGATCTTCCTGCTCTCCTTCGGGGTGCTGGGCTGGATGGGCCGCGAGATCTATCTGGCCGCGCCGCCAATCCCCGACAGGGTCATCCAGGAAAACGGCGCCGAACTGTACAGCGGTGCTCAGATCCAGCGCGGTCAGCAGGCCTGGTTCTCGGCCGGCGGCCAGCAACTCGGCTCGGTCTGGGGCCACGGCAGCTATGTCGCCCCCGACTGGTCGGCCGACTGGCTGCACCGCGAGGCAGTCACGCTGCGTGATGTCATCGCGCAGCATCGCTATCACACCGATTACGCCAATCTCGAACGCGACGAGCAGGCCGCCATCGACGCGCACGTCAAGGACGAGCTGCGCCGCAACCGCTACGATGCGGATACCCGCACGCTGGTGGTGAGCAACGAGCGCGCCGAAGCGATCCGTCTGCTGGCCGCGCACTATAGCGGACTGTTCGGTGATGATCCGAGCCAGGCCGAACTGCGTGAGCAGTACGCCATGGTTGCCGAGACACTGCGCAACCAGGACGACCTGCACGCGCTGCCCGCCTTCTTCTTCTGGTCGGCCTGGGCCGCCGCTACCGACCGGCCGGGCCAGCGCAATATCTCCTACACCAGCAACTGGCCGCACGAACCACTGGTCGGTAACACTCCGACCACGGGCAACGGCATGTGGTCGATCGCCAGCGTGATCCTTCTGATTGCCGGCATTGCCGCGATGATCCTGTGGCATTCGCGCGGCCATGAGGAAGCGGATCCGGCCCCGCTCAAGGCCGATCCGCTGTTCGACCTCAAGCCCACGCCCTCGATGCTGGCGACGCGCAAGTACTTCTACGTTGTCATCGGTCTGCTGCTCGCGCAGGTCGGCCTCGGCGCCATCACCGCGCACTACGCAGTCGAAGGGCAGACCTTCTTCGGCCTGCCGCTGGCGCAGATCCTGCCCTACACGGTGAGCCGAACCATCCATACGCAGCTTGGCGTGCTGTGGATCGCCACCGCCTGGCTGGCGACCGGCCTCTACATCGCGCCGGCCCTGACCGGCAAGGAGCCGCGCTTGCAGAAGCTCGGCGTGGATGTGCTGTTCTACGCCCTGCTGCTGATCGTGGTCGGCTCCATCGCCTGCGGCTGGATCGGCGCGCAGCAACGCCTCGGTACCGACTTTGCCTTCTGGCTTGGCAATCAGGGCCTGGAGTTCACCAGCATGGGCCGTATCTGGCAGTACCTGCTCTTCGTCGGTCTGCTGTTCTGGCTGCTGCTGATGGGACGCGGCCTGTGGCCGGCCCTGAAGACGCCGAATGAAAGCCGCGGCCTCATCGTCATGGTCTTCCTCTCGGCAGCCTGTATCGGCGGCTTCTATGCCAGCTCGCTGATGTGGGGTCAGAAGAGCCACTATTCGATGATCGAGTACTGGCGCTGGTGGCTGGTCCACCTCTGGGTTGAGGGCTTCTTCGAAGTGTTCGCCACCGCCGTGATCGCGCTGATTTTTACCCGCCTCGGCCTGATCCGCGCCGCCACAGCCAACAGCGCCATCGTGCTGGAAACCATCGTGTTCCTGTTCGGCGGCATCCTCGGCACGCTGCACCATCTCTACTTCACCGGCTCGCCGACTTCGGTGATCGCCGTCGGCGCGGTCTTCTCCGCGCTTGAAGTGGTGCCGCTGGCGCTGGTCGGTTTCGAAGCCTGGAACAACTACAAGCGCGCCAACTCGGCGCAGTGGCTCGCCGCCTACCGCTGGCCGATCTACTGCTTCATTGCCGTCGGCTTCTGGAACACGGTCGGCGCCGGCCTGCTCGGCTTCGCCATCAATCCGCCGATCGCGCTTTACTACCTGCAGGGTCTCAATATGACCGCAGCCCACGGCCATGCCGCGCTGTTCGGCGTATATGGCATGCTCGGCATCGGCCTCCTGCTGTTCTGCCTGCGTGGCATGTCACCACGCAGCCTGTGGAGCGACGCGCTGATCAGCAAGGCCTTCTGGACGCTCAATATCGGTCTCGCCATGATGGTGTTCATGTCGCTGCTGCCGGCTGGTATCTATCAGGCCTGGGCCAGCATCAGCCACGGGCTCTGGTATGCACGCTCGCCCGAGATCATCCACTCCTCGCTGATGACCTTCCTGGTCTGGTTGCGGGTGCCGGGCGACATCGTCTTCGCAGTCGGCTCGGTATGCCTCGCGGTGTTCTGTCTGCGCCTGCTCGGCAGGGAAAAGCCGGTGCTGAAGCCGAAGACCTACACTGCGTAAGCAGCGCAGGGTTCAGGCACGCCACCGCCGTCGGAGACTCGCCTCTCCGGCGGCGTTTTTGTTGGGGCCGGCCCTGTGATAGAATCCGCCCTGTCTTAGGGGAGTAGCTGCCTCAGCAAGAGGAGCCGAACGTCAACAGACTTGGTCGCAAGACCATGGCGTCGGCGGCATCAGGAAGCGCTGAATTCTTCAGTGTTTCCGGCTTAGCGAGACCTATGACTTGGATGTCCGTCAGCGTGGGGCTGGCGTAGGACAGCCGAGTCATATGTCGTCTACGCTGGCCCCTCGGAACTCTCATGGAAGCTCTTTTCGCATCGTTCAGCATGGTCGCCCTTGCTGAAATGGGTGACAAAACCCAACTCCTTTCTTTCCTCCTCGCCTCGCGCTTTCCGGGCAAGCATTGGCCCATCATCGCCGGCATCTTCTGCGCCACGATCGCCAATCATTTCCTGGCCGCCGGTCTCGGCGACTGGGTCGCCGCCAATGTCAGCGGCAGCGTCATGCGCTGGGTGCTGGGCTTGGCCTTCCTTGGTTTCGCCGCCTGGGCGCTGATTCCGGACACGCTCGACGAAGAGGAAAAACCGAACCGCTACGGCCCCTTCCTGACCACGCTGGTCGCCTTCTTTATCGCCGAAATCGGCGACAAGACGCAGTTCGCCACGGTGGCGCTCGGCGCCCAATACGCCAACCTCAGCTATGTGGTGGTCGGCACGACGCTTGGCATGATGGCGGCCAATGTGCCGGCGGTGCTGCTCGGCGAACGCCTGGCGCGCTACATTCCGCTGAGCAAGATGCGCTTCGTCGCCGCCGCCTTGTTCGCAGTTTTTGGCGCCATGGTGCTGGCCGGCGTCAATTTCGGCTTGGGACTCGGCAGCGCCTGATTTGCGGTTCTTTCTGCCGGACCCATGGGCGCGGCGAGTGCAAACTCGCCGCGCCAAAGTCAGGCGGGGGCCCGCAGCAGGGTTTCGATTTCCTCGTGCAGCTTCGCGAAGTCGGGCTCACCCAGATAGCGCTTGACGATGGTGCCCTGCTTGTCGACAAGAAATGTGGTCGGGGTCAGCCGAATGTCACCAAAGGCCTTGGCAGCGCTGCCGTCGGCATCATGGACGATCTTGAACGGCAGGCCGTTCTTGAGGGCATAGGCAGCGATGAAGCCCGGCGTGTCGTAGTTCATGGCAATCGCCACGGTCTCGTAGCCCTGCGCCGCGTACTGCTTGTGCGTTTCGATCAGGGCCGGCATTTCCTTGACACAGGTGGTGCAGCTGGTCGCCCAAAAGTTAACCAATACCACCTTGCCGCGCAGGCCGTTCAATTCCAGCTTTTCGCCCTGGTAGGTCGTCAGCGACAATGCAGGCATCACCGACTTTTGTGCGACAATGAAATACGCGCAAAAGGCGATAACAACAACGAATACGCCCAGTGCCGCCTTGAGTTTTCCGTTCATGAGAACACGCGTGGATGGATGGGAACGAGAGGCAGACCCATTGTCCGGGTTTTGGCCGGCGCTGTCACCATGCACAATAGAGGAGAGGCTGTGAAGATCGACCTGCGCAAGATTTACCGCTTTACGCCGTTGGACCACGCACCCGGCACCCCGCTGCCCAGCGGCGGCGACATCTATTACGAATGCACCGCCTGCAACGGCGTGATCAGCTCGGTGCCGCGCATCGCCTCAGCCTGCGAATGTGGCAATCTCACCGGCAACGGCGGCCAGGCCGTCATCAAGGAAACCGACAAGGTCAATCCGGTACGCGGCAAGCTCAAATAAGGCTTTAAAAAAGGAAACCCGGGGGCGCCATGCGCCCCCTTTGATTCTGTGCGTGAGTTAAATCCCCAGCAGCGCGAGGCAGTCCGCCATCTCGATACACCCCTCCTCGTGCTGGCAGGCGCGGGCAGCGGCAAGACCGGGGTCATCACGCACAAGATCGCCTATCTTGTACGCGAATGCGGCATTGCGTCGCAGAACATCGCCGCCATTACCTTCACCAATAAAGCGGCGCGCGAGATGCACGAGCGTGTCGAGAAGCTGCTCGGCAGCAATGCCGCCAACGGACTGACGGTCAGCACCTTCCACTCGCTCGGCGCACGCCTCTTGCGCCAGGAAGCCAAACACTGCGGCTTGAAGCCGGGCTTTTCGATTCTCGATGCCGCCGACACCACGGCGCTGTTCCAGGACATCCTTGGCAGCACCGCCGACAAGGGGCAGGTGCGTGCGGTGCAGACGCGCATCTCCCTGTGGAAGAACGCCCTGCTCGATCCGGAGGCCGCCGCCAAAGTCGCCGAGAACGAGCTCGAACACGCTGCGGCCAAATGCTATGCGGAATACCAGCGCACGTTGCAGGCTTATCAGGCCGTCGACTTCGATGACCTGATCCGCGTTCCCGTCGTGCTGTTCGAGAACAATCCTGAAGTGCTGTCGCGCTGGCAGAACCGTCTGCGCCATTTGCTCGTCGACGAATACCAGGACACCAACACCTGTCAGTACCGGCTGATGAAGCTGCTGGCCGGTCCGCGGGCGTCGTTCACGGCGGTGGGCGACGATGACCAGTCGATCTACGCCTGGCGCGGCGCCGACATCGAGAACATCCGCGCACTGCAGACGGACTACCCGACGCTCAAGGTCATCAAGCTCGAACAGAACTACCGGTCGACGACGCGCATCCTGCAGGCTGCCAACAGCCTGATCGCCCACAATCCCAAGGTCTTTGACAAGCGCCTGTGGTCGGACAACGGCCACGGCGCCGAGATCAGCGTGAATGTCTGCCGTGACGGCGACCAGGAAGCTGAATGGGTAGCCACGCGTCTGCTCACGCACAAGTTCGAGCATCGCGGCAAGTGGAGCGACTACGCGATCCTCTATCGCGGTAACCATCAGGCACGTGCCTTCGAAGCAGCCTTGCGCAATCAGCGCGTTCCCTACCAGATCTCCGGCGGTCAGTCCTTCTTCGAGCGCAGCGAGATCAAGGACGTGATCAGCTATCTGCGCATGATCGCCAACAGCGACGAAGATCCGGCCTTCATCCGCTCGATCACCACGCCACGTCGCGGCATTGGCGGCGCCACGCTGGAGGCACTCGGCACCTACGCCGGCCAGCGCCACATCAGCCTGTTCGCCGCTGCCTGCGAAGCCGGCGCCGAGCAACATGTCGCCGCCAAGGCGCTCGGCTCGGTGCGCGAGTTCTGCGACTTCATCAATCGCATGGAATGGCGTGCGCAGAAGGAACCGGCCTCGGTCGTACTCAACGACCTGCTGCGCGCCATCGGCTACGAAACCTGGCTGTTCGAAAACGCCGAGCCCAAGGAGGCCGAGAGCAAGTGGGCCAACGTGCAGGACTTCGTCGGCTGGCTCGGCCGGAAGGGCGACGAGGAAGGCAAGACGCTGATCGAGCTGACGCAGACGATTGCGCTGATCACCATGCTCGACAAGCAGGATCAGGAGCAGGACGCGGTTCAGCTCGCCACCCTGCACGCCTCCAAGGGTCTTGAATTCCACCATGTGTTTCTGGTCGGCATCGAAGAAGGCCTGCTGCCACATCGCGAGTCGCTCGACCCGGTCAAGCTGGAAGAGGAACGCCGCCTCATGTACGTCGGCATCACCCGCGCGCGCAACAGCCTGACCCTGACCCATTGCGAAAAACGCAAACAAGGCAAGGAATGGCGCGACTGCGAACCCTCGCGCTTCATCGGCGAAATGGGCAGCGACATCAAGCTCAACAATCCGCGCACCGCCACCACCGTCGGCGCCGAGGAGGGCAAAGCCCGTCTGGCGCGCTTCAAGGAACTGTTGTCCTCGAAAGCCTAGTTATGCGGACAACAAAAAGCCGGCGCATGCGCCGGCTTTTTGTTGTGATGAAGTTGCCTACTTCATCATGAAGGCGATCGCCTTGGAGAGTTCTTCCTCGGTTGCATCGGCCACCCCGCCCTTGGGCGGCATCGCGTTCTTGCCCTTGACTGCGCTTTCGACCAGCGCCTTCAGGTTACCGCCGAGACGTGCCGACCAGGCCGCTGCATCGTGCGCCTTGGGCGCGCCCATGACGCCGGCACCGTGACAGGCCACGCAGGCGGAATTGAACAACTCCTCGCCACTGCGCTTGCCGGCATTGGCTGCTGCAACAGGTGCTGCTGCCGTGGCCACGGTGGCCACCGGAGCAATCCGCTCATCCGCCGAAGCGTCCTCGACCGGAGCGGTTACCTTGGAAAAGCCGGCGCCAATGGCGACCAGCAACAGAAAACCGGCAACGACCAGAAATACGATTTGCAGACTGCTCAGACCTTCCTTCGATTCTTGTGGAGCTGACATGGGGTGTGGTTCCTTGAAAGCGTTCTTCGAATTGGTATTGATACTGGGCTAGCTAAATCGAGTCGATTATATCGACTTCTGGTCCAATAAGCCCAAAGCCCGGTTTGACCCTGGTCAAGTTGGACTCAAATGGCTAAACGCGCTATCCTTAGGGCCTTCGCGCCCGTAGCTCAGCTGGATAGAGTATTGCCCTCCGAAGGCAAGGGTCGGACGTTCGAATCGTCTCGGGCGCGCCATATGCAAAATGAAAACGGGCAACCAAGGTTGCCCGTTTTCATTTTCATGCGTCCTATCAGACTAAGCGCTGCGCTTTACCCTCTTTCACGTCTATCCTGAAGACAGGAAAGGAAACCGCCATGGACGAGCCCGTACACCCCTTGCGCGAACTCTTCAGCCAGTTAGGGCTGGACAGCGACCACGCCTTCATCGAAGCCTTCATTACCCGGCATGCGCCGCTGCATGATGCGATCAAGCTCGACCAGGCGCCCTTCTGGACACCGCAACAGGCGCAGTTTCTGTGCGAAGCCCTGCGCGACGATGCCGACTGGGCGTCCGTCGTCGATCAGCTCAACGTGGCCTTGCGCCAGCCCCGCGACTGAGCTTACTGGGTATAGCTGAGTTCAAGCTCGGTATCGAGGCCAGTGACACAGGACAGCACCGTTTCGACCAGATCCACATTCGTATCGGACCAGGTCGCGTCGGCATCATCCGAGGTGGTGCTCAGGGGCGCAATGTCAAAGTCGACAAAGTTGTCGCCGATCTTGAGCACTTCAATGCCCGAAGGATGCTCGACAAACTCCCAGTCGTCAGGCACTTCCAGTTCGGCGCGAATCAGTACGGTCAGCTTTCTCATGTGTACCTCCGGTTCAAACGTTTACTCTATCCCTGCCTGTGGGGAATACAAGCAGAAGTCAGTGCACGCAGTGAAAATTGCTGCGTTAATGTCCTCATGCCGCACGCGGCGCTCACAAGAAGGAGAAAATCATGAAGAAGTTTTTACCCCATGTGCTGTTGACCAGCTTGGCCCTCGTCCTCTCCGCACCCACCTTCGCCGACAAGCCGGCCTGGGCCGGAGGTGGCAACGGAAAAAGCCATGGGCACGACGAGCATGGCGGGAAAGGCAAGAGCAGGGACGGCGGCAAGCATGAGGGCGGCGATGTGAACATCAGCATCGGTGCCTATTTTGGCAGCCCTCAGCGCCAGGTTGTGCATGACTACTACGGCCCCGATGTACGGGCGGGACACTGCCCTCCCGGCCTGGCCAAGAAGAACAATGGCTGCATGCCGCCGGGACAGGCGAAGAAGTGGGCCATGGGGCAGCCGCTCGCCGTGGCCTACTACCCGGTGCCGGCGACACTGGTCACCCGCCTCGGCCCGCCGCCGGCCGGCTACAAGTATGTGCGCGTCGCGTCCGACATCCTGCTGATTACGGTCGGCACCAGCATGGTGGTCGATGCCATCGAGGATCTGGGCGGGATGTGACAGCGGTCAGCGCTCAGCGAAACGGCCCGCCCTCTTGACCGGTGTTCGAACGGACACTATAGTAGGTGCACGATTGAACACCCAAGGTGGATCATGGCTGAGAACGAAAAAGACCGGGATTATCTCGGACGCCTGCAGGACTACTACGTCGACAGCAAACGCATTCCTTCGCTGCAACGCGTTTGTGAACTGATGGGCTTCGCCTCCAAGACGGCGGCGAAGAAATTGTTGCTGCGCCTGGAAAACGAAGGCTTCGTCGAGCGCACGCCCGACGACGACGCCTGGATGCCGGGGTCGCGTTTCTTTGAACGCGCACTGGCCGACAGCCACGTACCGGCGGGTATGCCGGTCGCCGCCGAGAACGGCGCCGAACCCTTCATGCTCGACGACTACGTGGTGAAAACGCCGTCACGTACGGTGATGATCCCGGTCAAGGGTGATTCGATGATCGATGCCGGCATCCACAGCGGCGACATTGCCGTGGTCGAGCGCGGCACCGGCGCCAGCAAGGGCGATTTCGTCGTCGCCATCGTTGACAACGAGTTCACGCTCAAGGAGCTTGGCCTCGAACGCGGCCGCTTCATCCTGATTCCGCACAATCCGGCCTATCCGGTGATCCGGCCGCAGGGCGAACTGGAAATTTTCGGCGTCATGGTCGGCCTGGTCAGGCGTTATTCGCACTGAAGTCGCAATGGATTTCAGTCCGCTCTTTCCTGCATACCCCGCCGCATGGACGCCGTCCCTCTCGCCACCGTGCTCGCCCGCCCCGACGTGTGGCGCGGCGACCGCTTTGCCGACGCCGCACTACCGGCGGTGGCAAGCGGA
>DATMTO010000012.1:0-2455 GCA_035564055.1 Rhodocyclaceae bacterium
CGCATGAAGCAGGCCGAACATGACCTGCACCTGCTCGCCCTGTACGACCGCGTCACCGGTCTCTCCAACCGCTATGCTTTCGAGCTGGCGATCGAGCAGACCGTCCTGCGCCATCAGCGCGACGGCGGCGGCTCGGCCTTGCTGTTCATCGACGTCGACGGCTTCAAGAAAATCAACGATCGCTTCGGCCACTCGCGCGGCGATCAGGTGCTGCAGGAAATCGGCCGCCGCATCACTTACACGCTGCGCGCCGCCGACGTGGTGGCACGCCTCGGCGGCGATGAATTCGGCGCCATCCTCGTTAACACGTCGAACCCGGCCGACGCGGCCCACGTTGCCGAAAGCCTGGTGCGTGAGGCGGCGCGCCCCTTCCTTGTCGGCGAAGCCAATGCGCATATCGGCTTCTCGATCGGCATCGCCATGCTGCCGGACGACGGCGAAGCGGCGGCCACGTTGATGCACCACGCCGACCTGGCCATGTATCACGCCAAGAGCCTGGGCAAGAGCAACTACCAATTCTTTTCCGACACACTCGACAATGCCGTGCGGCGCCGCCTCGACATCGAGGAAGGCCTGCGTCGCGCCATTCGCAACGCCGAGCTGTCGATCGTTTATCAGCCGCAGCGGGCGGAGCTTGATGGTTTGCCCATGGGCGTCGAAGCACTGGTGCGCTGGACGCGCCCTGATGGTGTTCCGGTCGCCCCTTCCGAGTTCATTCCGGTTGCCGAAGAGTCTGGGCTCATCAGCGACATCGGTGACTTCGTCCTGCAACAGGTGTGTGCCGACATCAACGCCCTGCGCCAGCGCGGACTGCTGGTGCCGATCGTTGCCATCAATCTGTCCGGCCGGCAGTTCCTGCGGCGCAGCTTCGCCAAGGACATGATGCAGACCTTGCACGCATCGGGGCTGACGCCAAGCGACATCGAAATCGAACTGACCGAAAGCGTGCTCATGGACAGGCTCGACGAATATCGGCAGATCATGGCCGACCTCAGCACCAGCGGGGTTCGCATCGCCATCGACGACTTCGGCACCGGCTATTCCTCGCTCAGCTACTTGGCCAAGCTGCCGGTTTCCAAGCTCAAGATCGACCAGAGCTTCGTGCAGGACCTGCCGCACAAGGCCAGCAGTCTCGCCATCGTCACCGGCATCGTCAGCATGGCGCATGCGCTGGGGCTGCGCGTCGTCGCCGAAGGTGTGGAAACGGAAGCGCAGGCCGATTGCCTGCGCGCCAATGGGTGCGACCTGATGCAGGGCTTCTGCGTCGGCCACCCCGTGCCATTGGAGCAACTGGCCGCGCAGCTAGTCCCTGCGGAAAAACGCGCCTAGGCCTTGAAACCCAGCCGAGTGGCAATTTCCAGCGTCAGGTCGGCCTGGTTCATCGAATAGAAATGCAGCCCCGGCGCACCGCCGTCGAGCAGCGCTTCGCACAGGTCGGTGATGATATCCAGGCCCAGCGCACGGATCGCCGCCGTATCGTCGCCCAGCGCTTCGAAACGCTTTCTCATCCAGCGCGGGATCTCCGCACCGCAGCTGTCGGAAAAGCGCGCCAGCTTGCTGAAGCTGCCGATCGGCATGATGCCGGGCACGATCGGAATGTCGATGCCGCGCGCCTGAACCTCGTCGACAAAGTAGAAGTACGCGTCCGGATTGAAGAAGTACTGGGTGATCGCGGAATCCGCGCCGGCCTTGACCTTGCGCGCAAAGGCGTTGAGATCGTCCTCGGGCGAGCGCGCCTGCGGATGCCACTCGGGATACGCCGCCACCTCAATGGTGAAGCGGCTGCCGGTCTCGGCACGAATGAACTCGACCAGCTCGTTGGCGTAGCGAAATTCGCCTGGATCGCCGGTGCCCGAAGGCAGGTCGCCGCGCAACGCGACGATGCGCTGCACGCCGGTCTCGGCAAAATCCTTGAGGATGGCGCGGATCTTCTCGCGCGTCGAACCGATGCAGGACAGATGCGGTGCCGCCTGATGGCCGGCCGCGGCAATTTCGCGGACGGTGGCGAAGGTGCGCTCCTGCGTAGAGCCGCCGGCACCGTAGGTCACCGAGAAGAAGGACGGTTGCAGCACCGCCAGCCGCTCGGTGGTGGCGCGCAACTTGGCCCCGCCCTCCGGCGTTTGTGGCGGGAAGAATTCGATCGACAGATTGTGGGACATGTTCTTATTTTCCGCTCGGCAAGAGCAGCCAGGACAACAGGCAGGAAATGATGCTGTAGAGCAAGGCGCCGACGAACGCCGCACCGAAGCTGGCGACCTGGAAACCTTGCAGGATCGAACCGACGAACCAGAAGAGCAGCGCGTTGATGACGAGGATGAACAGGCCCAGTGTCACCAATGTCACTGGCAAGGTCAGGATCACCAGCACGGGCCGGATCAGCGTATTCACCAGGCCCAGGACCAGCGCGGCGATCAAGGCCGACCAGAACGAGGACACCTGGATCGACGGCATGAAA
>DATMTO010000013.1:0-6374 GCA_035564055.1 Rhodocyclaceae bacterium
CTTCGCCAAAACACTTTTCTCCGGAGCCAAGTTCTATATGCGTTACTGGTTGATGAAGTCCGAACCCTCGGTGGTCGGCATTGACGATGTGCTGAAGATGCCGAACAAGACGGTTGATTGGTGGGGTGTGCGCAACTATCAGGCACGCAACTTCATGCGCGACCAGATGAGCGTCGGCGACGGCGTGTTCTTCTATCACTCGTCGTGCCCGGAACCCGGCATCGCCGGTATTGCGCGCGTCGCCAAGAAGGCTTATCCCGATCGCCTGCAGTTCGACCCCAAGAGCGAATACTACGATCCGAAATCGACGCCGGAGAATCCGCGCTGGATGAATGTCGACGTGCAGATCGTCAAGAAGACGCGCCTGGTGCATCTCGACGAACTGCGCGCGCATCCCGAGCTTGAGCACATGCGCACCCTGCAGAAGGGCAATCGCCTCTCGATCACGCCGGTCGATCCGGCGGAGTGGCAGTTCATCTGCGAGCAGCTTCTGGGCGAAAAGGCCTGAGCGCGCACTTGCCGTAGCGGCTTACGGCGCATAGGTGCCTGCGCCGAAGCGACGCAGGCACCGTCCTACAGAAATGATTCAAAAAGACTTTTAAAATTCGCGGGAATCTTTTCCCGATCCTGCAGTCCATTTTGAACACCCTGCCGGCCGAGCCGGCGCGACGCAGCACGTCGCTTACAAGAAAGTTCAGCAGGCACTTCGCGAGCGAACGCCTGTATCAAAACGAATAGGGAGACATCATGCTGCAACCCATCTGGGGCGATCTCGCCATTCCGTTCACCTTGCTCGTCGCTTGGCTGCTCGGCGAGCTCGGCCATCGTCGTCTTGGCCTTCCGCGCATTACCAGCTACGGTGTCATCGGTCTCGGCATTGCCGTGGTCCTGAACATCAGCAAGACACTGTTCCAGGTCGACGATCTGTGGAGTCTGACCCTGCTGGCGCAGATTGCCTTCGGCCTGCTCCTGTTCGAACTGGGCTATCGCATCAATCTCGGCTGGCTGCGCCACAATCCGTGGCTGGCAGCCAATGCGCTGGTCGAGTCGGCGGCCACCTTCATCGTCGTCTTCTACGTTGCCAAACTATTCGACCTACTGCCGGTGCCAGCGCTGCTGCTCGCCTCGCTCGCCGTCGCGACTTCGCCGCTGACCATCCTGCCGGTGGTCAACGACATGAAGAGCGGTGGCCAGGTCACCGAGCGCACACTGCATCTCTCGGCAATCAACTGCGTGCTTGCCATCGTCGCCTTCAATGCCGTGGTCGGCTACTGGGTACTGGCCAGCGCCGGCGACACCTTCCAGGCGGCCTGGAACAGCCTTATCGTGCTGTTTGTTTCGGCCGGCCTCGGCGTGCTGTTCGGTGTCGCGTTGCCGCGTCTGCTCGACCTTGCCGACAGCAATGAGAAGCAGAGTACCGTGGCTTTCGCACTGGCGGTGATCGGGCTCATTCTGATCACTCACTCGCTGCACTTCTCGCCGATCCTTGCCACACTGGTGTTCGGCCTGATGGCGCGGCATCACCGCAACGTCCGCCATCAACCACAGCCGAATTTCGGCGTGCTCGGCGATGTTCTGGTGATCGTCCTGTTCGCACACATCGGTAGCCGACTACAGTTCGACACCTTGTTCAGCGGCGCCTTGCTCGCCGGTACGGTGCTGCTGGCGCGCTATGCGGTCAAGGCGTTCAGTGTGCTGGCGTTCGCCCGCCTCAGCGGGCTGTCGCTGAAGAAGGGGCTGCTCACCGGCGTCGCACTGATGCCCATGGCCAGCTTCGGCATTTTGCTGCTCGAACTGGCGGCACAGCGTGGCCTGACTTTCCCCGACACACTGGCCGTCATGGGTGGGCTGCTGCTCATCATCGATCTGCTCAGCCCGGTCATATTGCGACGCGTCCTCATCATTGCCGACGAAGCTTCCAAGGGAAACTGACATGCCATTGCAAGCCTTCAGTAGTTCCAAACCCCTCAGCATGGGCGTCGAGCTCGAACTCCAGCTCGTCGATCCGCACAGCCTCGATCTCACCGGTGCTGCCAGCGATCTGCTGCACCTGCTCGAACGCAAGCCCTTCCCCGGCGACGTCAAGCCGGAAATGACAGAGAGCATGATCGAGATTTCGACCGACGTACAGAACGACTACGACGGTCTGCTCGCACAGCTGCGCGAGATACGTGACACGCTGGTCGCGGCCGGTGACAAGCTCAACGTGCGCCTGGCTGGCGGCGGCACGCACGCCTTTCAGCACTGGTCGGAGCAGGCCATCGTCAAGAAGCCACGCTATCAGCAGCTGTCGGATCTCTACGGCTATCTGGCCAAGCAGTTCACCGTGTTCGGCCAGCATGTGCACATTGGCTGTGAATCGGCCAATACCGCGTTATTCCTGCTGCACTCGCTCAACCGCTACCTGCCGCACTTCATTGCACTGTCCGCATCATCGCCCTACTTCCAGGGTGAAGACACCCTATTCGATTCGGCGCGACTGAACTCGGTGTTCGCCTTTCCGCTGAGCGGCCGCGCGCCTTTCGTGCTGGACTGGGAAATGTTCGGCAACGGCTATTTCAGCAAGATGGAAGCCACCGGCGTGGTCAGCAGCATGAAGGATTTCTACTGGGATATTCGCCCCAAGCCCGAGTTCGGCACCATCGAGCTGCGCGTCTGCGATACGCCATTGACGGTGGAACGCGCCGCTGCGCTGGCCTGCTACCTGCAGGCACTGTGCAGCTATCTGCTGACCTGCTCCGACCCGGCGCCGAGCGAGGACGACTACCTCGTCTACAACTTCAATCGCTTCCAGGCCTGCCGTTTCGGTCTGGATGGCATGATCGTCGATCCGCGTACAAACAAGAATCTGCCGCTCCGCGAAGACATTCTGCAGACGCTGGACAAGGTGCAGATCCATGCCGGTCGGCTCGGTTGCCGGCCCGCACTTGATGAAATCCGGCGCATACTGGCGGAAGGCAATCACGCCAGTTATCTGCGCCAGCAGTTTGCCGAATGCCGCAACGTCAAGGGCGTCGTCGATGCTGCCATCGACGCCTTCCGCGGCAAGCCCTAAACAGGAAGTAGGAGCATGTTCATGGTCGGACGTCGTCGCAAGCCACTCAAGATCGCCCTCTCGGCACGTATCTTCCATCCCGAACCCGAAGCCAAGGGTATCCGCACCAAGACGCTGCAGGTGCTGGAGCAGTCGGTGGCGCAATGGGTCATGTCGCGCGACGTGATGCTGATGATGGTGCCCTCGGTGGTGCGCGACGGCGAACTGATGCGCAGCAATATCAAGCTGCGCGACTATGCCGACTTTCTCGATGGCCTGATCCTGCAGGGCGGCTCCGACGTTTGCCCGCAGGCTTACGGCGAACAGGCGCTGCAGCCGGCCTGGATGGGGGATTCGGTGCGCGATGCCTATGAGCTGGAACTGCTGCATGAGTTCATCGAGGCCGGCAAGCCCGTGCTCGGCATCTGTCGCGGCATGCAGCTGATGAACGTGGCGCTCGGCGGTTCGCTCTATCAGGATCTGCCGACTCAGCGCGAAGGCGAACTCAAGCACGAAACCGGCGACTACGACCGTCACTCACACGCCGTGACGTTTGCCGAGGACGGCGAGTTCAGGAAGTGGTTCGGCGGCATCGAGGGCGGGCTGGTCAGCTCCATCCACCATCAGGCGGTCAATCGCCTCGGCAAGGATCTGCGCATTGAAGCCACCAGCGCCGACGGGCTGGTCGAAGCGATCAAAGGCACCGGCCGCAACTTTCTCGCCGGCGTGCAGTGGCATCCCGAATTCCACTTTCAGGCCGGCGCCGAGTTTCTCGACTGCGGGCCGTTGCTGGAAGCCTTTCTCGACGCGGCCGAGCGCGCCCGCTAACGCTGGGCGTAGAAGGCACGCAACACGTTCTTCTGCACCTTGCCCATGGTATTGCGCGGCAGGTCGGCGGCAATGAAGACGCGCTTGGGCACCTTGAACCCGGCCAGCTTTTCGCGCACGTCGGCGATGATCGCGTCTTCGTCCAGCTGCATGCCTGGCGCACCAACCACGATCGCTGTCACCGCCTCGCCGAAATCGGCATGCGGCAGACCGATCACCGCCGACTCGAGCACGCCCGGCAAGGCATCGATGACGTCCTCGATCTCCTTGGGATAGATGTTCAGTCCGCCGCTGATGATGAGATCGCGCGCACGACCGCTGATGAACAGATAGCCGTCCTGATCCAGATGACCGATATCGCCGGTGCGAAAAAAGCCGTCGTCGGTAAACTCTTCTGCGGTCTTTTCCGGCATGCGCCAGTAGCCGGAAAAGATATTCGGGCCACGCACCTGAATATGCCCGGCGACGCCGGCCGCGCAGCATTGACCGGCATCATCGACGACACGCAGCTCAACGCCCGGCAAGGCCGGCCCGACGCTGCCGCAACGGCGATCGCCGGCATAGGGATTGGAGGTAAACATGCCGCCTTCGGTCATACCGTAGCGTTCGAGGATGCGCTGACCGGTGCGCTGGGCGAAGGCGGTGAAGGTTTCCGCCAGCAGCGGTGCCGACCCCGAGATGAACAGGCGAACATCACGCGCGCATTTGCGCGTGAAATCGGATTCGGCCAGCAGGCGCGTGTAGAAGGTCGGCACGCCCATGAACAGGGTTGCCTGGGGTAACAGCTCGATCGCACGCGCGGCATCGAAGCGAGGCTCGAACAGCATCGCGCTGCCTGCCAGCAGCGTGCAGTGGCAGGCGACGAAAAGTCCGTGAATATGGAAGATGGGCAGCATGTGCAGCAGGACGTCGTCCGGCGTGAGCTGCCAAGCACGGCACAGCGTCTCGGCATTGCTGAGCAGATTGCCGTGCGATAGCATCGCGCCCTTGGAGCGCCCCGTGGTGCCCGACGTGTACAGAATGGCCGCCAATTCTTCCGGGCGACTCTGCACCGTCTCGAAGACATCGCTTTGCGCCGCGGCCAGATTCACCAGTGAGCCGCGACCGTTCCCATCCAGTACCAGCGTGTGTGCCACCCCGCTCTGCGCAGCCAGCAGCATGGCGGCCTCGTGGAATTGCGGACGGCAGACGAAAAGTCCCGGTTGCGCATCATTCAGGAAGTACTCGACCTCCTGCGCCTGATAGGCCGGATTGAGCGGTAGGAAAATCATGCCGGCGCGCAGGCTGGCCAGGTACAGGATCAGCGCCTCGGGCGACTTGTCGGTTTGCATGGCGACGCGATCGCCGCGCTGCAGCCCGAGGCGGACCAGCAGATTGGCCATCTTGGCCGAGGCACGTTCTATGTCGGCGTAGGTCCAGGCGCGACCGTCGCCGAGAATCAGGCAGGGTCTGTCCGGCATGCGCGTAAAACGCGCGGCAAAGGCTGCGTAAAGATTGTGATTCATGGGCGTAGCTACAGAGGCAACAGATCGAGGAAACTGTTCAGGGCTGGATAGGGCGTGGTCTCACGTCCGGGTTGGCAGGTGTCGGGGCGGCAGATGGTACGCAGCTCGGCGATGCCGTAGGCATGCGCGGAGTGCAGCACGGAGATGGTGTCGTCGACCAGCAGCGTGCGCGCCGGATCGAAGGACTGGACCGCACGCAGCTTGTCCCAGAAGGCGACGTCTTCCTTGGGCAGACCAAGCTCATGCGAGGTGATCATGGCGTCGAAGTGCATGGACAGCCCGGTACGTTCCATCTTGAGGTCGAGACTCTTGTGATGCGCGTTGGTGACCAACAGCAGGCGCTTGCCTCCACTGCGCGCGGCCGCCAGAAATTCGAGCACGCCGGGGTGGACGTCGATGAGATGCACCAGCTCCTGCTTCAGCAGCATCAGATCGATGGAGAGCTGGTCGCTCCAGAAATCGACCGAGTACCAGGGCAGCGTACCCTCATGCGCCTTGAAGCGCGCCATCAGCTCGCTGCGCACTTCCTCGTGGTCGCGGCCGTGATGTTCGGCATAACGACGCGGCAGGTGCTGTTGCCAGAAGTGGTTGTCGAAATTCAGGTCGAGCAGGGTGCCGTCCATATCCAGCAGGACGGTATCGATGGCGTTCCAGTCGGGTTTGAGCATTGCGGATATCCGTGACGAATACCCGTATTTTAGCCCCGCGGCGTGCTGCGCCCGGGTTTGCTACACCCCATGCTGCTTGAACCAGGCCAGCATGCGCTGCCAGCCGTCCTTCGCCTCGGCGGCGCGATAGCTCGGCCGGTAGTCAGCATTGAAGGCATGGCCGGCATCCGGATAGACGTGGATATACGAATCGCTGCCGGCAGCCTTGAGCTTGGCATTCATGGCGTCGACATCGCTCAGCGGAATGCCCTGATCCTGGCCCCCATAGAGGCCCAGCACTGGCGCCTGCATATTGTCGGCCTGATCCAGCGGATGGCGCGGCGTGTTGGCGGTGACGTC
>DATMTO010000014.1:0-2686 GCA_035564055.1 Rhodocyclaceae bacterium
CGCGCGGGAGCACACATGAAACGCATGCTTTTCAATGCGACGCAGGCTGAAGAACTGCGCGTCGCGATTGTCGATGGTCAGAAACTGATCGACCTCGACATCGAATCGGCCACCAAGGAACAACGCAAGAGCAATATCTACAAGGCGGTTATCACCCGCATCGAGCCCAGCCTCGAAGCCGCCTTTGTGGATTACGGTGGCGAACGCCACGGCTTCTTGCCGTTCAAGGAAGTTTCCCGTATCTATTTCAAGGAAGGCGTCGAGGCCAGCAAGGCCCGCATCCAGGACGCCCTTTCCGTCGGTCAGGAACTTGTCGTTCAGGTCGAAAAGGACGAACGCGGTAACAAGGGCGCGGCACTGACTACCTTTGTTTCGCTGGCCGGCCGTTACCTGGTGCTGATGCCCAACAATCCGCGCGGCGGCGGCGTATCGCGTCGCGTCGAAGGCGAAGACCGCCAGGAACTCCGCGAAGTCATGGATCAGCTCGAAGTGCCCCACGGCATGAGCCTGATCGCACGCACCGCCGGTATCGGTCGCAATGCAGAAGAACTCCAGTGGGACCTGAACTACCTGCTGCAGCTGTGGACCGCTATTGAAAGTGCGGCCACCCCGCAATTTGAGGAAGGTAGCAAGAAGCCGACCAATCCGGCCCCGTTCCTGATCTATCTGGAAAGCAGCCTGGTCATCCGTGCCATCCGCGACTACTTCCAGCCGGATATCGGCGAAATCCTCATCGACACCGACGACGTGTTCGAGCAGGCCCAGCACTTCATGGGCGTGGTCATGCCGGGCAACGTCAATCGTGTCAAGCGCTATCAGGACGACGTGCCGCTGTTCTCGCGCTTCCAGATCGAACATCAGATCGAGTCGGCCTATGTGCGCCAGGTGAACCTGCCCTCGGGCGGCGCCATCGTCATGGACCACACCGAAGCGCTGGTCGCCGTCGACGTGAACTCGGGCCGTGCCACCAAGGGCAGCGACATCGAGGAAACCGCCTTCCGCACCAACCTCGAAGCGGCCGATGAAATTGCCCGCCAGTTGCGTCTGCGCGACCTCGGCGGCCTGATCGTCATTGACTTCATTGATATGGAGTCGTCCAAGAACCAGCGCGAAGTCGAGAACCGTCTGCGTGATGCACTGCGTCATGACCGTGCTCGCGTCCAGACCGGCAAGATCTCGCGCTTCGGCCTGCTCGAGCTCTCGCGCCAGCGCCTGCGTCCGGCCCTGGCTGAAACCAGCTACATCACCTGCCCGCGTTGCACCGGCACCGGTCATATCCGCAGCACCGAATCGGCGGCACTCCACATCCTGCGCATCCTCGAAGAAGAGGCCATGAAGGAAAACACCGGCGCGCTGCACCTGCAAGTGCCGGTGGATGTTGCCACCTTCCTGCTCAATGAGAAGCGCGTCGATATCGCCCGCATCGAGATGCGTCACCGCATCAATCTGGTGATCGTGCCGAATCGTCATCTGGAAACGCCGGCGCACGAAATCATCCGCCTGCGTCACGACCAGCTGAATCAGGAAGGGATCGGCCAGCCCAGCTATCGCATGGCCGACGAACAGAAGCAGGCCAGCTATCAGCCGCCTTCGGCCAACAGCGAACCGCGTCCGGCTCGTCCGGTTGCCGCCGTCAAGGGCATCACCCCGGATCAGCCGGCACCCGTCGTCGAATATCGCGCCGTCGAAGCGCCGGCCGCCCCCAAGCAAGAGCAGTCCGGCTTCATCGGCAAGCTGTTTGGCTGGCTCGTCGGCAGCCCCAAGGAAGCGCCTGCGCCTGTCGTCGAACAGCCGACTCAAAAGAGCAATCGCCGTGAACGCGGCGAGCGCGGTGGCCGTGACGGTCGGCGTGGCGGCGGCCGTGACCGCAATCGCGGCGAAGGTCGCAACAAGGACGAAGCCCGCACCGAAAACGGCGAGCGCAAGGAGCGCGGCGAAGGCAAGCAACGCCGTGAAGAAGGCCAGGCCCAAGCCGAACCGGGTCAGCGCCGTCAGCGCGGCGAGCGCAACGAACAGCGTGGCGATCAACGCAATGAGCAGCGTGACGAGCAGCGCGGCGAACGCAAGGAGGCACGTGAGCCTCGCGAGGCGCGCGAACCACGTCCGCCGCGCGAACCGCGCCCGCCACGTAATGCCGAGACAGCTGCCGCTCCGGTAGTCGACGCGGACGCTCTTGCACCGGCGCTTGAAGGCAACGCCGAAGCTACGCCGACCGGCAACAGCGAAAGTGGTCGTCGTCGCGGCCGTCGCGGCGGTCGTGGTCGCGGTGAGCGTCGCCAGCAGGAAAACCAGACGCCGCAAGAGGACAGCGCCAACGTCGCCGAGAACAGTGGCCACGATGCCACCGCGCCTCTGGCAGCAGCACCGGCCGTTGAAACGGTAACGCCGGCGGAGTTCGCTAGCGCGCCGGCACCGGTCATGCCTGAAGTCGTATCGGAAGCCGCGCCTGCGAACGAAGTGGTGCCAGCTGATGCAACTGTCCGTGCCGAAGTGGCTGAAGTTGCCATCGTCACGCCGGCAGCAGCGGTTGTTGAAACCGTGGTCGCGGCACCTGTCGTCGCCTCGAAGCCCGTGGCGGCTGCCGAGCCGGTGGACCTTTCTAGCGCCGGCCTGGTGATGATCGAGACCAAGGCTGCGGCCAGCGCACCGGCAGTCGCCGAGACGCCAGTCCAGCTGGGCCGCAAGC
>DATMTO010000015.1:0-2733 GCA_035564055.1 Rhodocyclaceae bacterium
ACCCTATGATCAGGCGGTTCGCGATCTTCTGGAAGAGACGCTGGCTGCGGCCCGCAAATGGAATTTCGAAGGACCGGAGCCGGAGATTTTTGGCCGAGCGGAAGACGCGCTGACCCGCGCTCAGTCCGCTGCCGTGGCAGACCTCGTGACGGATGCCGGGCTTTCGCTCTCCGATATCGGCGTTGTCGGCTTCCACGGGCAAACCGTTCTGCACCGTGCGCCGCAACCGGGCCGCCTTGGCGCCACGCGGCAACTGGGCGATGGCGAATTGATGGCGAAGCTGCTCGGCACCAAGGTCGCCTACGATTTTCGCAGCGCCGATGTTCGCGCTGGTGGACAGGGTGCCCCGCTTGCTGCCGCCTACCACTCGGCGCTGCTGAAAGGCGTCGCGCAGGACGGGAGTGCTGCCATCCTCAATCTCGGCGGCGTCGGCAACGTCACGTGGAGCGATGGCAAGGGCCATGTCGTTGCCTTCGATACCGGCCCGGCCAACGCCCCGATCAACGACTGGATCAAGCAGCATGGACTGGGCGATATGGACCGTGACGGCCTGATCGCCGCATCGGGACACGTCAACGAAGAGCGCCTGGCGAAGTTGCTGCAGCATCCCTATCTCACCGCCCGCTTCCCGAAATCGCTGGATCGCTTCGATTTCGGTGCCAGCATGGCAGACGGCCTTTCGCTGGAAGACGGCGCAGCCACGCTGACGGCATTCACCGCCTCCGCCGTCGGCAAGGCACTGGACCTTCTTCCACAACGCCCGGAGCGGCTTTTCGTCAGTGGCGGCGGTCGCCATAATCCGACGTTGATGAGAATGCTGGCAAAGCTGGCGCGAGTGGACGCGCAGCCTGCTGAAACACTGGGCTGGCGGGGCGATGCCGTAGAAGCCGAGTGCTTTGCTTTTCTGGCCGTCCGCGTGCTGCGCAATATGCCGATCAGCTTCCCCACCACGACCGGCGCACCCGAACCGATGACCGGAGGTCGACTGGCGGCCTGAAATTTTTCGGGTAGGACCGTTTAGAGTCGCTTCTTCAGAAACTTCCGGGTACGGCCGATCGGAAAATCCGGCAGCTCCCCGAACACCTCATAACCCTGGCGGCGATAAGCCTTTTCCGCCGCCGGGTTGAAGGTGTCGATCCAGGCGGAGTGACAGCCACGCACCCGCGCTTCCTCTTCCGCCGCAGCCAACATGCGGCCTGCCATCTGCTTGCCGCGGAGACTTTCGTGAACCCAGAGCCACTGCACGTAGAGCCAGCCCCAGGCCGTGTATCCATTGATGCCGGCAAGCAGCGCGCCGTCATCGCCACGAATGATCACCGCGAGCGGCACCCTGTCAGCGTTGCCCACATCAGCATCGTTGAATGTGCTAAGATTGGCACCGATGGCCGCAATGTCTTCGGGGGAAGGATGATCGGTCACTGTCAGGTGGGGCTTCATGCGAGTTCTCCGAGACTGAAGAGCGCTTTAAAAAAGACTGCCCTGATTTCCTGGGTCGCTCGCAACCGGCTTCACGGATTTTTTGCGTACCTGAGCCGACGACGTATCCGCCAGAGGCGGCGCATCAGCACCCGCCACCGCCGAAACTTCGCCATCGGCAAACTCCACCGAAATGACCGCACCGGGAGCGACGGCCGCGGCGCGGGTGAGTGGCCGGTTCTCCTCATCGCGAATGACCGCATAGCCACGCTTCAAGACGTTTTTGTAGGAAAGCGATTGCAAAATGCGCTCATGTGCAGCGAGACCGGATCTATTCTGCGCCATGCGATGGAGAACCGCCGTGTCGGCACGTCGGACGGAAGCCAATAGTCGTTCTTTCTGCCGATCCAACTGGCCAGACAGGCGCATAGGCAGGGCGCGCAGGGACGAGTCCGATGACGAGACCCGCGCCTTGGCTTGCAGCAGGCGTCTCTCGATCAATGCTTCTGCCCGCTGCATGCGCTCATTCACGCGCTGGCGATGCTGGCGCAGGCCGTGGCCGAGAACATCCGGCCGCAATCCGGACGCGGTGCGCTCGAAGCTGCGGCGCTTGTTCATGGTGTTGAGCTCAAGCCCTCTGCCAAGCCCGACGGATACCTCATCGAACCGACGGCGGGGAAGCGCCAGCAACTGGTCGAGCGAGGGAAGCGCGCGCACAAGTGCACGAAGTCCCTGGGCGCGATTATCCATATGCCGGCGCGTCGAACCAGATAGACGTGCTGCCAGACCGGCAAGCTGGGCCTCGAGATCGGCCCGAACCGGCACCGCCATTTCCGCAGCCCCTGTGGGCGTTGGCGCACGAACATCCGCGGCGTAATCGATCAAGGTCGTATCGGTTTCGTGGCCGACAGCCGAAATCAGCGGAATTGCGCTTTCCGCCGCCGCCCGCACGACGATCTCGTCATTGAAGCTCCACAGGTCCTCGAGGCTACCACCGCCACGCGCGACGATCAGCACATCCGGACGCGGAATATCGCCGCCGTGAGGCAAAGCGTTGAAGCCCCGTATGGCGTTCGCCACCTCCTCACCCGAACCTTCGCCCTGAACCTTGACCGGCCACACAAGCACATGAACCGGAAAACGATCTGAAATTCGGTGCAGGATATCGCGGATGACGGCACCTGTCGGGGAGGTCACCACACCAATCACATGCGGCATGTAAGGCAGCCGGCGTTTGCGCGCCTGATCGAACAGTCCCTCCGCAGCCAGCCGACGGCGGCGCTCTTCCAGTAGTGCCATCAAAGCGCCAGCAACTGG
>DATMTO010000016.1:0-7125 GCA_035564055.1 Rhodocyclaceae bacterium
CGCAAAATCCTTGTACTTGCCGGTGCCGACGATCAGGCGCGAGTGGTAGGCCTTGCCGGCGATAGTGAGGGCGTCGTTGCTCATCTTGAGATCCGTTCGGGAAGGGCCATGCCGAGAAAACACGGCCGGCCGGCGCCGTTCCAAATGACGGCGCGGAAAGGGGAAATTCTAACATGCAGCCATTAGTGCCCTCAAAGGCCCGCGCCAATAGGCCACCGGCTTATGACGGCTGAATGTCTTTGCCGCACCGCACAAGTGCATGAAATGCAAGCCTTGATTCATGCTGGCGCATTGTTTTTATTGGCGTTTTTATAAGTCATTGAATCGTATGAAATAAATCATTTGGCATAAGTGTTGCATTGGCGAAGTCATTATCGATCGGGCTTCGCCATGACTTCTTCCTCCCTGCTGCATCGTTGTAGCCGTTTCGTGGTGCGCGCGCTGCTCATGAGCGCGCTGCAGATTTCCGGCCTCTCCTCCGCTTATGCCCAGGCCGCCGAGCCCCCTGCTGTAGCTGCCGCCACCGAACCGGCTGCCGCAGCGGCCGTCATGGCGCCGGCCGCTACAGCGCCGGAAGGCAAGCCGCAGCCACGGCTCGATACCGGCAATACGGCCTGGATGCTGACTTCGTCGGCCCTCGTTCTATTGATGACACTGCCCGGTGTGGCCCTGTTCTATGGCGGCATGGTGCGCAAGAAGAATGTGCTGTCGATGTGCGCGCAGATCTTCGTCTGCGGCGTACTCGTGACCGTGACCTGGACCTTGCTCGGCTACAGCCTGGCATTCCGGCCGGGCAGCGGTTTCATTGGCGGACTTGATCGGCTGCTGCTCAGCGGCCTCACGCCGGACGGCCTGGCCGGCACCGACGGCGCCAATATTCCGGAGAGCGTGTTCTGGATGTTCCAGCTCACCTTCGCCATCATCACCACCGCCCTGATCCCCGGTGCCATGGCCGAGCGCATGAAGTTTTCCGCACTGTGCTGGTTCGCCGTGCTGTGGTCGATCTTCGTCTATGCGCCGATCGCCCACTGGGTCTGGGAGCCGGGTGGCTGGCTCGCCACCATGGGTGCGCTCGACTTTGCCGGTGGTACCGTAGTGCACGTCAATGCAGGCGTCGCCGGCCTGGTCTGCGCGCTGGTCATGGGCCGCCGCCGCGGTTTTGGGCGCGAGCCGATGAGTCCGCATAACCTGGTGCTGACCATGATCGGTGCCGGGCTGCTGTGGGTGGGCTGGTTTGGCTTCAATGCCGGCTCGGCGGTCGCCGCCAATGCCACTGCCGGCATGGCCATGCTGGTGACGCAGATCGCCACAGCCTTCGCCGCGCTGGCCTGGATGTGCGTCGAGTGGATGGTGCGCGGCCGCCCCAGTGCGCTCGGCATCGTGTCCGGCGCCGTCGCTGGCCTGGTCGCCATCACGCCGGCTTCCGGCTTTGTCAGCCCCATGGCTGCGGTCTTCATCGGCGCAGTTTCCGGCGTGGTTTGCTACCTTGGCGCCACTACCCTCAAACGTCGTTTCGGTTATGACGACTCGCTCGACGTATTCGGCATTCACGGCATCGGCGGCGCCGTCGGCGCCTTCCTTACCGGCGTCTTTGGCGTCAGCGATCCAACCATGATCGGCGCGCAAGTGCTCACCCAAATGGCCGCCATCGGTGCTGCTGCCTTGTATAGCGCTGTCGCCACTTTCCTGCTCCTCGTCATCATCAATTCGATGACCGGCCTGCGTGTCGACGAGGAGGCTGAGCGCGAGGGGCTGGATCGTCTGGAGCACGGCGAACATATCGAATAAAGGTCCGGAAACGAGAGCCACCAAGGCTCCGACACAATCAGGAGAACGTTTTTTGAGGGCGCATCTGATCAATGCGTCCGCAGGAGAACAACATGGATTCGGATTCACATATCTACGGCCTGCTCGGTCGTATCCACGTGCTGATGCGGCGCACGCTCAACCGCATTACCGATGTGGAGTACATGCGCATCAACGCCGACTACACGCGCGAGATTCTGCGCATCGCCATGGGCACGGAGAGCACCGAGCTGCACGAGCTGTGCGCCAAACTGCGCGTGGCGATGGAATTGGACGGCCCGGCACCGGCAGCGCCGAAAGAGAAGACTTTCACCTTCGGCCTGGGCGGCCGCAAGGACCCGCCGCCGGAAGAGGGCGACGAACGTTATATCGGTACCCTGCGTTGAGGCGAGAGGGCGTGGGGCAGCCGTCAGGTCGGCCACAAGGTATTGATTTCCTGACGTTTGATCCTAGAATGGGGGTTCGTCCGAGGTCAGGAGAACATCATGGTCGCACCCATCGGCAGTCCGAATCCGCAGGCGCTTTATTCGCCCCTGAACAGCGACAATCGCCCTGCGCAGATACCGACGGAGCCGCCTCCTGCGGCATCCGCGAATCCGCTGGAACAGGTTTCCATTTCACCGGAAGCACGTAGCCTCCTTGCTGCGGATACGGCTGACCAGAGCACCGACAATCCGGTTCCGGCCTCCACGAGTGCGTCTTCCGCATCAACGCCGTCGGCTGTTCCGACAGCATCGGCTACGGCGGCCGGAACAGACAAAACGCAGACCGATGCGCGTACTACGCAGCTAGGCGCCTATCAGCAAGCGGCTCAATCGGCGCCCACGCAATCGTCCGGGCGCATCAACGAAAAAGCCTGACACGCAGGCGTCGGCGCGGAATGATTGAACCACCGCGCCGATCAGCTTAGAATGCCCCTCTTTGGGCCGCAGCGTGTGCCGTGGCCCTGCCGAGCGGGCGTCGTATAATGGTAATACCCTTGCTTCCCAAGCAAGAGCCGTGGGTTCGATTCCCATCGCCCGCTCCACTCCCCCTCCAGATTCAGGTCATGGACGAAAACACGCCCACGCATGAGGTGAGCGCAGCGCCCGCTGCCGAACCCGAAAATCTCGCTGTTGCGGTTCCCCACGAAGAGTTCAAGATTGGCTTGCCGATCGGGCGTTTCCGCCTCATCGTCAACCCCAACAAGGCCTACCGCTACGTGCGTCATCGCCTGTACCTGAACGGCATCTCGATTCCCTTGCTGGGCACCGGTGTTGCGCTGGGCCTGGTCGGTTATCTGATCCCGGGCACGATTTTCTGCGTGATCGGCTTTGGCCTGCGCTGGTTCGTCAAACGCGAAGCGCCCAAGATTCTCCTGCATCTGGTGCAGCGGGACGCCAAGGTTTACTACGAGTCGATTGAATACGAAATCATGGAAGTCCGTCTGGCGCGGGATTGAGCATGGACGACGTCACCATCTATCACAACCCGCGCTGCAGCAACTCGCGCGGCGCGCTGGAAATACTGCGTGAAGCCGGCATCGAGCCGGTCGTCGTCGAATACCTGAATTCGCCGCTGGATGCGGACACGCTGCAGTACCTGCTTGACGAGATGCTGATGTCGCCGCGTGAGCTGCTGCGCGAGAAGGAAGCGGTCTATGCCGAGCTGGGACTCGACAATCCGAAATGGAGCGCGGCCGAGCTGATCGACTTCATGGTGGCCTATCCGGTGCTCATCAACCGGCCCATCGTGGTCACGCCCAAGGGTGTGCGCCTGTGCCGGCCGCCGGAAACCGTACGCGAGATTCTCTAGCGCATCTGGCGCCGAGCCGGTAGCAAACTCAAGGCTGCAGGCCGGCGTACTTGCTGGCGAAGAACAGCAGCGGCGTGTCCATATTGACGCGGTAGTTCTCCACCTCGCCGACCATGATCAGATGATCGCCGCCCGGGTAACGGTGCGTGTTGCGGCATTCGAATGTGGCGATGCTGCCGTTCAGCAGTGCGGCACCGCCGGCGCCGATGCTGTAGTCAAGCCCGGCAAACTTGTTCGGGCTCGGGTTGGCAAAGCGGTTAGAAATCTCTTCCTGGTCTGCCGACAGCACGTTGATCGCATAGTGGCTGCAGTCGCGGAAAGCGCCGAAGGATGGCGTGGTCAGCGAAATACACCACAGCAGCAGCGGCGGATTCAGCGACACGGCCGAAAAGGAGTTGGCGGTCAGCCCTACCAGCGTGCCATTCGCGTCGCGCGTCGTGATGACGGTGACGCCGGTGGCAAAGCTGCCAAAGGCCTGGCGCAACATGGCCGGGCTGAGGTCGGGGCTGGAAATCGCTTCTGTGGTCATTGTTCTAGTGTTGCGCCGCCGCGCTGGTCTAAAATTCAGGCTTTTGCATCTGCCCCACCGGGAAACACCATGAGCTCTCCCCGCATTGGAACGCCCCTGTCCCCATCCGCCACCCGCGTCATGCTGCTGGGTTGCGGGGAGCTCGGCAAGGAAGTCATTATCGCATTGCAGCGCCTCGGCTGCGAGGTGATTGGCGTCGATCGCTACGCGAACGCGCCGGGCATGCAGGTGGCGCACCGCAGTCACGTGATTTCCATGACCGACGGCGCGGCCTTGCGTGAACTGGTGAAACAGGAAAAGCCGCACTACATCGTGCCGGAAATCGAGGCGATTGCCACCGACATGCTGGCTGAAATCGAGGCTTCCGGTTTTGCCACCGTGGTCCCCACCGCGCGCGCCACGCAGCTGACCATGAACCGCGAAGGCATTCGCCGCCTCGCCGCCGAAACGCTGGGTCTGCCCACCTCGCCCTATCGCTTTGCCGACAGCCAGGCCGAATTGCAGGCCGGCGCCGACGCCGTCGGCTATCCCTGCGTGGTGAAACCGGTGATGTCCTCCTCAGGCAAGGGGCAGTCGGTAGTGCGTTCGGCTGCGGATGTCGAAAAGGCGTGGGCACATGCGATGGATGGCGGGCGCGTCAAGAGTGGCCGCGTCATCGTCGAAGGCTTTATCGATTTCGAATATGAAATCACCCTGCTTACGGTGCGCGCCATGAACGTGCAGGGCGAGATCGAAACCCAATTCTGCGAACCGATCGGCCACATCCAGAAGGACGGCGACTACATCGAATCCTGGCAGCCCATGGCGATGTCGCCATTGGCCTTGCAACGTTCGCGCGAAGTTGCCGCGGCCGTGACCGGCAATCTCGGCGGTCTCGGTTTGTTCGGCGTCGAACTCTTCGTCAAGGGCGACCAGGTCTGGTTTTCCGAAGTCAGCCCGCGTCCGCACGATACGGGGCTGGTGACGCTGGCCTCGCAACGCTATTCCGAATTCGAACTGCACGCGCGCGCCATCCTCGGCCTGCCGGTGGATGCATCCTTGCGTATGCCGGGCGCTTCAGCCGTCGTCTACGGCGGCGTCGATGCCGCCGGCATTGCCTTCGACGGCATTGCCGAAGCGCTGGCAGTGCCCGAATCCGATCTGCGCCTGTTCGGTAAACCCGAGAGCTTCGTCAAGCGCCGCATGGGCGTGGCCGTGGCCACCGGCAAGGACACCGACGAGGCGCGCAGTCGCGCCAAGCTTGCCGCATCGAAGGTAAAACCGCTGGCGATCTGATGGCGCCTGACTTTGCGGATCGCCTCATCGCCTGGCAGAAAAAGGCAGGGCGCAAAGGCCTGCCCTGGCAGGGCACGCGCGATCCCTATCGCGTCTGGCTGTCGGAGATCATGCTGCAGCAGACCCAGGTCGCCACGGTCATTCCCTATTACCAGCGTTTCCTCGCACGTTTCCCCACGCTGCCGGACCTCGCTGCCGCGCCGGTAGAAGAGGTCATGCCCTTGTGGAGCGGGCTTGGCTACTATGCGCGGGCGCGCAACCTGCACAAGTGCGCGCAGCAGGTGCTGGAGCGTTATCGCGGCGAGTTTCCGCGCGATGCGCAGCTGATCGCCGAGCTGCCCGGTATTGGTCGTTCCACCGCGAATGCGATTGCGAGCTTCTGCTTCGGTGCACAGACGCCCATTCTCGATGGCAATGTGAAGCGCGTGTTTGCGCGCTGCTTCGGCATCGAAGGCTTTCCGGGCGCGTTGAAAGTCGAGCGCGAGATGTGGGCGCTGGCCGAGCAGCTGATGCCGGCCGAGGACACCGGCATCTATACGCAGGCCCAGATGGATCTGGGCGCGACGATCTGCACGCGCGGCAAGCCCTTGTGCACGCGTTGCCCGCTGGGCGATGTCTGCGTCGCCTATCGCGACAACCGCGTGTCCGAACTGCCGGCACCGCGGCCGAAGAAGGTTGTACCGGAGCGCGAAAGCTTCTTCCTCATTCTCGAAAGCGCGCGCGGCGTACTGCTTGAACAACGCCCGCCGAGCGGCATCTGGGGCGGGCTGCTGTGCCTGCCCGAGCTGCCGGCAGGCGCGGACGCGGTGCGCTACGCCAAACAAAACTACGGTGTCGTTGCCGCGGATTGGCAGGAGCTGCCGGCCTTGCGTCATACCTTTACCCATTTTCGTCTGACGCTGCGCCCGCTGCATGCGAGAGTGGAGCAGCTGCCATCCGTCATGGAAGACGGCCAGCGCTGGCTGGCCGAGGACGCCTATGCCGGCGCGGCCTTGCCCACGCCGATACGTACGCTCCTGGAACGCGCGCGTGGCGAATAGCCAGGACTTCGTCGGCTTCGTGATTGAACAGATGGCGCTGTTCGGTCCGGTCAGTGCGCGCCGCATGTTCGGCGGTCACGGGCTCTATATCGACGGCCTGATGTTCGCCATCGTCGTGGACGACCGGCTCTATCTGAAGGCGGACGCCGCAACCCGTCCGCAGTTCGCGGCAAAATCGCTGCCGCCGTTCACCTACCAGCGCGCCGACAAACGGGCCGTCTCCGTCGGCTATTTCGAGGCGCCGCCCGAGGTATTCGACGACAAGGCCGAAATGCTTGATTGGGCGCGTCTGGCACACGCAGCGGTACTGCGTGCGCGGGCGCAACCGGCGGCGAAGAGGAAAGCGCCGCGGTCGCGCTGATCGCCCTTTGCGTCAGGCAGTAAAGGTCGCTGCGACGACAGGGTCCATGCTCAGCGTCCAGTCGCAGCTCAGCAGTGCGCCGAACAGCGCGGCTACCAGCAGGGCTGCACCGATGCCGGCAAGACTCCGCAGTGCGAGTGCGTAAGTGGCGGCCGACAGGCGATGAATCGACAGTGTTTCCATGATGCGCTCCTTGGCTAAGTTGCAAGTCATCGACTTGACAGCGCCACTATAGGGAGCGAACATCGTTCCGAAAATCGAATAGTTTTTAATAAACAATTCCAAATAGCTGAACGATGAGTTTTCGCCCGAATCTGGAT
>DATMTO010000017.1:0-8904 GCA_035564055.1 Rhodocyclaceae bacterium
GTCGCCGCCCGCTTTCTGGCCGGCGCCCGCGTCGTGGTCGGCCTCGATACCGGGTTCACGCATCTGGCGGCGGCCCTTGGTCGCCCGACCATCGGCATCTTCTGCGACTCCGATAGCGTGCAGGCTGCCGTGTATGGCGACGCCTTCTGCGAAAGCTTCGGTCAGAAAGGGGCACCGCCTTCGCTGCAGACCATCCACGCGTCCCTGCAGCGGGCGCTGGCCTCCGCCTGAGCGAGCCGATGGCACGCCTGCTCTACAGTCTGGCCACACTACTGCTGCTGCCCTGGGCGGTCGTGCATCTGTGCTTGCGCAGCCGGCGTCAGCCTGAATACCTGCAGCATGTCGGCGAACGCTTTGCCTGCTATCCGGCAAGCCCGGACACACGCCCGCTGATCTGGATACACGCCGTTTCCGTGGGCGAAACACGCGCCGCTGAAACGCTGATCACGGTGTTGAAGCAGCGCTATCCGCAGCACCGCTTCCTGCTCACACACATGACACCGACAGGTCGCGCCACCACCTCGAAAATCCTCGAGGATTGCGAGCGGCGCTACCTGCCCTACGACACGCCGTGGGCGGCGCAACGTTTCCTGCGCCGCTACCGTCCGCAATTCGGTCTGATCATGGAAACCGAGCTGTGGCCGAATCTGATCCACGCCTGCGCCGGGCACGCAATCCCGTTGCTGCTGGTGAACGCCCGCCTGTCCGAGCGTTCCGCGCGCGGCTACGCGCGCCTCGGCAGCCTCACGCGCACTGCCTTGCGCGAGCTGCGCGGGGTTATTGCCCAGAGCGAGGCCGATGCGGCACGGCTGCGCGCACTTGGCGCAGCGGATGTGCAGATCTGTGGCAATCTCAAGTTTGATCTGCAAGCCCCACCCGCGCTCAACGTCCTCGCCCAACACTGGCGCAGCCATCTGGGCGACTGCCCCGTAGTGCTCTGCGCCAGCACCCGCGAAGGCGAAGAGGATCTGATTCTCGAAGCCTGGCACAAGGCCCGTCCCAACGCCCTGCTGGTGATCGTGCCGCGCCATCCGCAGCGCTTCGACGAAGTCGAGAATCTCGTCGCCAAGGCGGGCTTGTCGAGCCAGCGGCGCAGCGAAAGCCTGCCGAGCGCAGATACACAGGTCTGGATCGGCGACAGCATGGGTGAGATGGCCGCCTACTATGCGTTCGCGGATATCGCCCTGATCGGTGGCAGCCTGCTGGATTTCGGCAGCCAGAATCTGATCGAAGCCTGCGCCATGGGTACGCCGGTCCTGCTCGGCCCATCCATCTACAACTTCGCCGAAGCGGCAGCGAATGCGCTGGCCTGCGGCGCCGCCATCGCGGTCAGCAACGCCGAGGATTTCGTCCTCAAGGCAGGCGTCCTGCTCAATGACGAACCCCGACGCGCGGCGATGGGGCTTGCCGGCAAGGAGTTCACGCAGGCGCATCGCGGCGCCACCGAACGGACATTGCAGCTGATTGAGCAGGCCCTGAAATAAAAAAGCCCGGCAACAGCCGGGCCTTTTTATTTCAGGGAACGGCGATGAGGCCTAGTACGTCGGCATGGTCGGATCGACCTGCGCCGCCCATGCGGCAACGCCGCCCTGCAGGTTGTAGAGCTTGCCAAAACCGTTCTGTTCGAGGAAGGCCGCCACCTGCATGCTGCGCATGCCGTGGTGGCAGATCGCCACGATCTCGGCATCTGCATCCAGCTCGTTGAGTCGCTGCGGAATGCTGCGCATGGGTAAAGACTGCGAGCCACCGATCTTGCAGGTCTCGAACTCCCAAGGCTCGCGAACGTCGAGCAGGACAGGCTTGGCGCGCGACTCGTCACGCAGCCATTCGTTCAGCTGGGCTGCACTGATCTGCTGCATCAGGCCTCCTGACGGGCCGTCCCGAAGGAGGCCTGCGCCCCCGTGGGGGGCAGCGAACAAAGTGAGCGTGGGGGCATCAGAACGTGAACTTCTGCGCGGGAGCGAGCTCGGTCAGCGGCGCCGTCACGGTTTCGAACAGCGACTGAGTGCTGAAAGCGGATTCGCTGTTGCGGGTGATCAGCTGGGCGGTCATCACCGGCTCGTGGCCGACGATGGCGAACAGACGGCCGCCCACCTTGAGCTGAGCGAGCAGCTCCTGCGGCACCACCGGTACGCTGGCGGAAACCACGATCACATCAAACGGGGCCTTGCCCGGCAGACCGCCGGCGCCATTGGCGGTTTCGACGGTGACGTTGTCGATCTGGGCGCGGCGCAGATTGGCTCGCGCCATGTCGGCCAGCTCGGGCACGATTTCAAGCGTAGTCACATGGGCGGCGTGAGCAGCCAGCAAGGCAGCCGCATAGCCGGAGCCAGCGCCGATTTCCAGCACGCTTTCATGCTTCTTGACGGCCACAGCCTGGAGCATGCGCGCCTCGATCTTGGGCGCCAGCATCACGGCACCATGGCCCAGCGGAATCTCGGTATCGGCGAAGGCCAGGCGCTGCAGTTCGGCCGGCACGAAATCCTCGCGGCGCACCGTAAACAGCAAATCGAGGACATTCTGGTCGAGCACGTCCCAGGGGCGGATTTGCTGCTCGATCATGTTGAAACGGGCTTGTTCGAAGTTCATGACTCACTCGCGAGATGGTTCTGACGACGGCCGGCTGGCCAGAAAACTGCGCCATTTTAGCCGATTAGGCGCTCAATCGAAATATGCGCGCGCCTCTTCCAGGCGCGAGGCGTACCAGCCCTGTTTGAGGCTGTCGAGGCGCACCTTGCCGCCGCTGCTGGGAGCATGGGCGAAGCGGTCGCCGCCGATGTAGATGCCGACGTGCGAATAGGGCTTGTTGAGGGTATTGAAAAAGACCAGATCACCCGGCCGCAACTGCGACAGCGGCACCGCATGGCCGCGGCGGGCGATGTCGGCGGCGCTGCCATTGAGCTTGAGGCCGACCGCCTGGGCGAAGACATAGCTGACCATCCCGCTGCAGTCCAGCCCGGCCGCCGGATTCTTGCCGCCGAAACGGTAGCCGGTATCCATCAAGGACAGCGCATACATGACGACGTCCTGCGCCTGCGCTTCCTGCCGGGCAGACACCGGCGGCCGCTCAGTCTGGCTTTCGGTGGAACGGGGTGTCACGCCGGCGCAGGCGGAGAGCAGCAGCGCCAGCGCGACGCACAGCAGACGGAGGTTCAGATGCGGCCCCGCAGAGTTTTTGTCAGTGTCCACAGCGAGTAGCCGCGCATGCCGAGCCGCCACAGGAAACGTGGTCGCAGTACGAATGCCGCCGCGCCGGTCACGGCCACCAAGGCCGGATGACGTTGCAGCCAATGCACCGCATCGACGGCGCGGTCGGCGCCGCGAAATACGGGTTGCAGGCCGCGCGCATGCTGCGCCAGCTGCAGGCGCTGGCTGGCACACTCAAGCAGGAGGCGTTGCTTGCGCAAGGCCAGTTCCAGCTGTCGCTGCCTCATTCCTGCGGCTCACGCAAGGCAGCGCGATCGCTGCTCAGCTCGGCCAGGCTGGAAGCAAACAGGCCGGACGGGCTGCGGCCCAGCTTGCAGGCCAGATAAACGGCCACGCCGCCAAGCCCGAGAAAGACGGCCGAAAACACGCCCAGCGCCAGCAAGCGATTGCTGTCCCACAGCAGGACGGTCAGGAACACAGCCAGGAAGACCAGGCCGGCGCCCAGCGCCAATACGGCCACCGCACCCCAGAGCAGGAAGGCGAGCACACGCTGGCGCTCCTCTTCCAGCTCGGTGGCAAGCAGTTGCAGGCGGGTCTGCAGCAGGGTCAGCGACGTACCCAGCAGGCCCTTGACCGAAGCATAAAGCCCCGGACGCGCGTCGGCCACGGCTTAACGACGGCCGATCAACAGACCGACCACCAGACCGACGCCCGCGGCAATGCCGACGGCACGCCAGGGATTGTCGTGCACGTAGTCATCGGCGGCACGGCCGGCGGCCTTGGCCTTGTCGACGACCAGGGCTTCCGCTTCGGCCAGCTTGAACTTGGCATCGGCAAGGCGGGCCTGGGCCTTCTCGCGCAGATCGGCCATCTTGTCGCCGGCCTGGCCGGCGGTTACGCGCAGCAACTCTTCGGCGTCGGCGATCACCACCTTGAAATCCGAAATCAGCTTGTCCTTGTTCACTTGGGTCACGACGTCATTCATGCTGGTTCTCCTGTCGGTTTATGGTGAATGAATAAAGCCTAGGCTACCGCCTTTCAGTCGTCCAGGCAATCAGACGAGGAGAGGCGCTCTGTAGTTCCATACATACAGCAGGTGGGGCCGCCTCCGACAAGAGCAAGGCCGGCTGTCTTCAAGGTTAGAGGTCGAAGTTGTAATCGACGATGAGCGGTGCATGGTCCGAGAAACGGCTGGCCTTGTAGACCGACGACGCATGCGCACCGGCGGCCACGCCCGGCGTGGCGATCTGGTAGTCGATGCGCCAGCCGACGTTCTTGGCCCAGGCCTGGCCGCGATTGCTCCACCAGGTGTAGGCCTCCTCGCCATGCTCCGGGTAGAGGTGGCGGTAGACGTCCACCCAGCCCTGCTCGCCGAACACGCGCGTGAGCCAGGCGCGCTCCTCGGGCAGGAAGCCGGAGTTCTTGAGATTACCCTTCCAGTTCTTGAGGTCGATTTCCTGGTGGGCAATATTCCAGTCGCCGCAGATGACGATTTCGCGGCCGCATTCGCGCAGCTTCTGCAAATGCGGATAGAACACTTCCATGAAGCGGAACTTGGCCTCCTGACGCTCCGGCGAACTGGAACCTGACGGCAAATACACCGAAACCACCGACAAGTTCTTGAAGTCCAGCTGGATATAGCGGCCTTCGGCATCGAACTCGGCATTGCCGAGCCCGACCACGACGTTATCCGGCGCATGCCGGCTGTAAATGCCGACGCCGCTGTAGCCCTTCTTCTCGGCGCAGTGGAACCAGCCCTGGTAATTATCCGGCGCCAGCATTTGCGGTGACAGGTCGGGCATCTGCGCTTTCAGCTCCTGCATGCAGACGATATCCGCATCCTGCTGCGCCAGCCAGTCGAACACACCCTTGGAGGCAGCCGAGCGGATGCCGTTGAGATTCAGCGAAATGATGCGTAGCATGCGGGTTTTACTTTTATCTGCAAGGAACAAGGCTGTGGATTTTAGCCGGGATTTCATCGGGTTCGCCGTGGCGCACAACGTGCTGCGTTTTGGCGAGTTCACCACCAAGGCCGGGCGCCAGTCGCCCTACTTCTTCAACGCTGGCCTCTTCAACGACGGCGATGCCATGCTGCGTCTGTGCGACTTCTACGCGCGCGCCATCGTCGCCTCGGGGGTTGAGTTCGACGTCCTGTTCGGACCGGCTTACAAGGGCATCCCGCTCGCTGCCGGCACCGCCATGATGCTGGCCCAGCACGGCCACAACACGCCGTTTGCCTACAACCGCAAGGAAGCCAAGGATCACGGCGAAGGCGGCACCCTGGTCGGTGCGCCGCTCAAGGGCCGTGTCCTGGTCATCGACGACGTGATTTCCGCCGGCACCTCGGTGCGCGAATCGGTGGAGCTGATCCGTCAGGCCGGCGCCGACATGGCCGGCGTCGTCATCGCGCTGGACCGCCAGGAACGCGGTCAGGGCAGCCTGTCCGCAGTGCAGGAAGTGGAGCGTAATTACAACATTCCGGTGATCCCGGTGGCCACGCTCGCCGATCTGATTGCCTTCCTCGGCGACAATCCGGAACTGCAACGCAACCTCGCCGCCGTATCCGCTTATCGTCAGCAATACGGCATCTGAACGGAACCCGCCGCATGTCGCTTCTCGCACGTCTCTGCCCACTGCTGATCGCGACACTGCCCATGGCGGCGCAGGCCACCACCTTCTGCTGCGAGGCCAACGGCAAGACCTACTGCGACGACGGCCTGCCGGCGGCTTGCTATGGCAAGGCGTATCGCCAACTCAATCAGAACGGCGTCGTCGTCAAACAATACGCAGCCCCGCTGACGCGGGAACAGCAGGCGCAGAAGGACGCGGAGCTGGCCCGTCAGCGTGCGGAGGAGGAGAAGCAGGCCGAACAGGCACGCCAGGATCGCAAGCTGGTCAGCACCTACGCCACGCTGAGCGATCTGGACATCGGCCATGAGCGCGTCATCAGCGACCTGAAAAAAGGCCAGCAATTGATGGAAAAGCGCCTGGCCGATGCACAGAAGCAGAAGCAGAAACTCGCCAACGACGCCGAGTTCTACAAGAAGGGCACCATGCCCAACGCGCTGAAGGCGCAGATCGAAAGCAACGACCGTGACATCGAGGCCGGCAAGAAGGCCATCGAACAACGGGGCCAGGAAATCGAGGCGGCGAAAGTGCGCTTCGATGAAGAGAAGCAGCGCTACATCACGCTGACACAAGGCACCGACCGACTGCGCTAGTCAGCCCCGACCAACAAAAAAGCGCCCGACTCGCGGGCGCTTTTTTGTTTTTGACGGTGCCCGATCAGGCGCCCAGCTTCGCTTTCAGCAAGTCGTTCACCTGCTGCGGATTGGCCTTGCCCTTGGTCGCCTTCATGGCCTGGCCGACCAGTGCATTGAAGGCCTTTTCCTTGCCGGCGCGGAACTCCTCGACCGACTTCTGGTTGGCCGCCAGCACCTCGTCAATGATGGCCTCAATGGCGCCAGTATCGGTGATCTGCTTCAGCCCCTTGGCCTCGATCACGGCATCGGCATCCTTGCCTTCGCCATTCCACAGCGCGTCGAACACATCCTTGCCGATCTTGTTCGAGATGGTGTTGTCGACGATGCGCTGCACGATGCCGGCGAGCTGCGCCGGGCTGATCGGCGCATCGCTGACGCTCTTGCCATCCTTGTTCAGGCGCGCCGCCAGTTCGCCCTGAATCCAGTTGGCGCAGAGCTTGGCGTTACTAGTCCCAGCAATGCTGACACACTCTTCGAAATAGTCAGCCAAGGCTCGGTCTGATACCAAAGTCCGTGCGTCATACTCGGACAAACCATAAACAACGACATTGAAAGCAACTTCAATGTCATTTCGGAGCTTGCGGCGATATTCCTTGTACGCCTCTGGATCAGTCTCCATGAAGCGAATTTTGCGATCCTCAGGCAGCTCAGGCATGCTGGCCTTGATCTCGGCCTTCCAGGCCTCGGTGATTTCCACCGGCAGCAGGTCGGGATCTGGGAAGTAGCGGTAGTCGTGCGCGTCTTCCTTGCTGCGCATCATCCGCGTCTCGCCCGTATCCGGATCGAACAGCACGGTCGCCTGCTGGATCTTGCGGCCTTCCTCGATCTCGTTGATCTGCCACTGCACTTCGTAATTGATGGCCTGTTCGAGGAAGCGGAAGGAGTTCAGGTTCTTGATCTCGCGGCGCGTGCCGAAGGGCTCGCCGGGGCGGCGCACCGAGACGTTGGCGTCGCAGCGGAACGAGCCTTCCTGCATATTGCCGTCGCAGATGCCGATCCACTGTACCAGCTCATGCAATTTCTTGGCGTAGGCCACGGCCTCGGCAGCGGAGCGCATGTCGGGCTCCGAGACGATTTCCAGCAGCGGGGTGCCGGCGCGATTGAGGTCGATACCCGACTTGCCCTGGAAGTCTTCGTGCAGCGACTTGCCGGCGTCCTCTTCGAGATGCGCGCGGGTCAAGCGCACGACCTTGTCTTCGCCATTCACATTGATGGTGAGCGTGCCACCGGCCACGACCGGCAGATCCATCTGGCTGATCTGGTAACCCTTGGGCAGATCGGGGTAGAAGTAATTCTTGCGCGCAAACACCGAGCGGTCGGTGATGTGGGCGCCGATGGCAAGGCCGAACTTGATGGCGCAGACCACGGCTTCACGGTTCAGCACCGGCAGCACGCCGGGCAGCGCCAGGCTCACGGCGTCGGCCTGCGTGTTCGGCTCAGCGCCGAAGGCGGTGCTGGCGCCGCAGAAAATCTTCGACTTGGTTTGCAGCTGGGCATGCGTTTCCAGCCCAATCACGACTTCCCACTTCATCACACACCCTCCGGCATTTGCTTGTGCCAATCGGTGGCGAGCTGGTATTGATGCGCGACGTTGAGCATCTTCGCTTCTTCGAAATAGTTGCCGATGATTTGCAGGCCGACCGGCAGATGATGGTCTCCAAAGCCGCAGGGCACCGACATGCCGGGCAGACCGGCGAGGTTGGTCGAGATCGTGTAGATGTCGCTGAGGTACATCTTGACCGGATCGCCGCTCTTCTCGCCGAAGGCGAAGGCGGTGTCGGGCGAAGCCGGCCCCATGATCACGTCACAAACCTTGAAGGCCTCGACAAAGTCGGCGGCGATCAGGCGGCGGATCTTTTGCGCCTGCAGGTAATAGGCGTCGTAGTAGCCGTGCGACAGCACGTAGGTGCCGATCAAAATGCGGCGCTTCACTTCAGGGCCGAAACCCTGTGCACGCGTCTTGGCGTACATGTCGTCGAGATTGCCGTAGTCAGGAGCACGATAGCCGTAACGCACGCCGTCGAAACGCGACAGATTGCTCGATGCCTCGGCCGGCGCGATCACATAGTAGGCAGGGACAGACAGACCGGAATTCGGCAGGCTGACTTCAACGGTGACGGCGCCGAGCTTGCGGTATTGGTCCAGCGCTTCTTCAACCTTGGCGCGCACGTCGGCGGACATGCCTTCGCCGAAGAATTCCTTGGGCAGACCAATGCGCAGGCCATTCAGCGGCTTGTTGAGATCGCGCGTGTAGTCCTCGGTCTCGCGTTGCAGCGAGGTGGAGTCGCGCTCGTCGAAACCGGCCATCGCGTTCAGCATCAGGGCGCAATCCTCGGCGCTCTTGGCCATGGGGCCGGCCTGGTCCAGGGACGAGGCAAAGGCGATCATGCCGTAGCGCGAGCACACACCGTAAGTCGGCTTGAGGCCGGTGAGGCCGCACAGCGCCGCCGGCTGACGGATCGAGCCGCCGGTATCGGTGCCGGTCACGGCCGGC
>DATMTO010000018.1:0-4920 GCA_035564055.1 Rhodocyclaceae bacterium
GGGTAGCCGCCGCGCGGCGGGCTGAGCCTGGGACGGCGGCCCAATGCTGGGAGCAGGTGCTGGAAGCGTGTGCGGATGCGGATTTGCGCACCCAGGCATATTTCAACCTGGGGCAGGTGTGCCGGCGCAGCGGTAATCTCGGTGCGGCAATCGACTGCTTTCGGCAGGCGCTGGCGGAGGGCGACGCCAATCATGAGGCACGCGAGCAACTGGCCCTGATCCTGGCACGATCCGGCGCGGTCGATGGCGCCATTGGCGAGCTGAAAACGCTGGTGCAGGCGCAACCTCTGGCGCGGCACCATTTCAATCTGGGCATGCTGCTGGCCCGGCAGGGCAATCTCGCCGCGGCGGAAACCGCCTATGCCGGTGGCCTCGAAGTGCTGATTCGCGATGCGCCGGGCTTCGCAAACATTGGCGTATTGCTGGCCGATAGCGAGATGGACGAGGCTGCCGTGCGTTGCCTGGCGCAAGCGGCTACTGCGCGCGGCGATGCACTGGCTGGTGCCTTGCAGCAAGCCGGCAATTCGCTCGATGCTGCCGCGGTTTTTCTTGAGCGTGCGGTCGCAGCGGCACCGGGCGATCCGATGCAGCATTACCATCTGGCGGCGCTACGTGTTGAGCAGCGGCGGCTGGACGAGGCCGAGGCAGGGTTCCGCCGCGCCCTGAGCATGGACCCTGCGTGCCATACCGCAGCCATCGCGCTGGCGCACGTGCTGCTCGGACAAGGCGCTACGCTTGAGGGCTGGCGCTTGCACGAAGCGCGTTTCGAGCGCCTGGATCGTTCGGCCAAGTTCGTGCGCACCGCGCCGCCGACGCCGCGTTGGCGGGGCGAGCCGATCCGCGGCAAGGTTCTGCTGCTGCGCCAGGAGCAGGGTTTCGGCGACGAAATTCAGTTCATCCGCTATTTACCGCGCTTGCAGGCAATGGGCGCCAGCCGCATTCTGATTCAGTGCCATGCAGCCTTGTGCCCCCTTTTTGCGAATGTGCCCGGCCTTGAGGTCGTGGCGCAGGAAGCGGTCGTACCGTCGCATGACCTGTGGATCAGCACCATGTCGCTGCCGTTGCATTGTGGTGGCGATATTCCGGCGCAGCTGCCGTATCTGCATGCGCCGCCGGCGGCCCTTGCCCGCTGGCGCAACGTGCTGGGTTTGAGCCCGGACAACTTGCGGGTAGGGCTGCTATGGCAAGGCAATCGTTTTCATATCAACGACGCGCATCGTTCTCTGGCCTCGCTCGATACGCTGGCGCCGCTGTGGGCGATCGAGGGCGTCGAGTTCATCAGCCTGCAGCGCGAGCCGGTGGAAACGGCGCTGCCCTTGCGACAGTTCGGTGCCGGGATCGCCGATTTTGCCGAAGCTGCGGGGCTGATCGCACAGCTCGATCTGGTGGTCAGCGTGGACAGTGCCTACGCGCACCTGGCCGGCGCACTCGGCAAGGCAGTATGGACGCTGCTGCCCGCCAGCGAAACCGATTGGCGCTGGGGTTATGCCGGCGATTCAACGCCCTGGTATCCGGGCATGCGTCTGTTTCGGCAGGCCCGGCGCGACGACTGGGGCGGCGTGGTGGTTTCCGTTGCCGCCGCCTTGCGCGCGCTGAAGACGTAGGGGCTGCATCGGTGCGGTAGTGGGGGGCGCTCGCAAGCCGGTGGAGCTTGTCGAAATTGGACCGATGTGATGCTGGCGGATGGCCCCACAGCGCAACTGTCCAGATGACATATTTATTGCGGGCGGCGCAGGGCTTGACGGCAAGCCCTATGGGCAAGGCGCCGGCCATGGCGTAGAATAGGCAAGCTGCACGATCGCGTGCGGCATTGCTTCTGCCGTCCAATCATTTTCCCGTTCTGCATTACATGAAAAGAGTTGACGATTTCCGCCTGCGCCTTGGCAAGCACGAGCTTGTACCGATCATGATCGGTGGCATGGGCGTGGACATCTCGACCTCCATGCTGGCGCTGGAGGCCGCCCGTCTCGGCGGTATCGGTCATATTTCCGATGCCATGGTGCCGACTGTCTCCGACCGTCGCTACAACACCAAGATGGTGAGCGCCAAGCAGAAGCAGTACAAGTTCAATATCGACAATACCGACAAGTCGGTGGTGCAGTTCGATCTGGAGCAGCTTGCCGAGGCGCAGCGCAATCACGTCGAGGCGACGATGAATGCAAAGCGCGGCAGCGGCCTGGTGTTCATGAACTGCATGGAAAAGCTGACCATGAACGCGCCGAAGGAAACGCTGCGCATGCGCCTGCATGCAGCGCTCGACGCGGGTATCGACGGCATCACGCTGGCAGCGGGCCTGCATCTGGGTTCGTTCGCGTTGATGGAGGATCATCCGCGCTTCCGCGACGTCAAGCTTGGCATCATCGTTTCGTCCGTGCGTGCGCTGCAGCTTTTTCTGCGCAAGAACGGCCGGACCAATCGCCTGCCCGACTATGTCGTGGTCGAAGGCCCCCTGGCTGGTGGTCACCTCGGCTTCGGGCTTGAGGACTGGCGCGAATACGATCTGGCCACCATCACCAAGGAAGTGCTCGACTTCGTCAAGGCGGAGCAGCTGGATATTCCGGTGATTCCGGCCGGTGGCGTGTTTACCGGCAGTGATGCGACCAGCTATCTCGAAATGGGCGCCTCCGCCGTGCAGGTGGCAACGCGCTTCACGGTCACGCGCGAGTGCGGCCTGCCCGACAATGTGAAGCAGGAATACTTCAAGGCCAACGAAGAAGATATCGAGGTGAATGGTATTTCACCAACAGGCTATCCGATGCGCATGCTGAAGAGCAGCCCGTCGATCGGCGCCGACATCCGCCCCAACTGCGAGGCGTACGGTTATCTCCTCGACGCCAAGGGCAGCTGCGACTACATCGAGGCCTATAACCGCGAACTGGCGGCGCATCCGGGTGCGAAGAAGGTGCCGGTGTTCGACAAGACCTGTCTGTGTACGCACATGCGCAACTTCGACTGCTGGACCTGCGGTCACTACACCTATCGTCTCAAGGACACTTCGGTACGCAATCCCGACGGCAACTACCAGTTACTGACGGCCGAGCATGTGTTCCAGGACTATCAGTTCAGCGTGGATAATCAGATTCTCCTGCCCAAGGTCGAGACCCCTGTCGCGGCCTGAGCCTGAGCCCCGGGATCGGTACCCAAATAAAAAAGCAGCCTGTGTGGCTGCTTTTTTATTTGGGGCTTTTCCGAGGTGTCATGCCAGATCGTCAGGCACCAGCAGGCGCTCGGTCAACGCTATCTGATCCTTGAGCTGCAGTTTTCGCTTTTTCATCCTGCGCAACAGCAATTCGTCCGTCGGCGGTGCCTCGGCCAGATGGCTGATGACCGCGTCCAGATCGCGGTGTTCGATCTGCAAGGCGACAAGCCGTGCCTGCAGCGTTTGTGGGTCTTCATCGGTATGCACGGCATCATGGTATGCGCGCGCGCCGGCTTTAGCAAGCAGCGCGTAAGGTGCTATTTCAGCAACCGAAAATTACTTTTTTCGGCTTTGCGAGAATGGCGCTAGAATCTTCCAATGACACAAAAAACCGGCAGATTTGAAATCCGACGCGAGTTGGGACGAGGCGCCCAAAGTGTGGTCTATCTGGCCTGGGATCCGCAGTTGCAACGCGAAGTGGCCATCAAGACGCTGCATTTCGACGAGTCGGATGTTCAGCGCAATGCGACGCTACTGAACGAGGCGCGCACGGTCAGTCCGCTGCGCCATGCGCATATCGTGCCGATCTTCGATGCCGGAGAGCAGGGCGACGATCCTTACCTGGTATTCGAGTATGTCGAAGGACTGAACCTTGACCAGTATGTGCGCAGCAATGGCACGCTCGACACGCTGCGCACGGCGCAAATTGCCGTTCAGGTGCTGGATGCGCTGATGTATGCGCATGCCCAGGGCATCATCCATCGCGATCTTAAGCCGTCCAACATTCTCATCGAGCCGGGCGGTAACGCGCGGGTCATGGACTTCGGTATCGCCATGCGCATCGATCCGAGCGGGAAGGGCAGCGAAGCCGCTAATCTGCTGGTCGGAACGCCGGCCTATCTGTCGCCGGAGTATGTGAAGTCACAGCGTGTATCCGCCCAGGGCGACGTTTATGCGGTCGGCCTGATCATGCTGGAAATGCTGGTCGGCCGTCGCATCATTCGCGCCGACAGCCTGCCGGCCGTGCTCTATCGCATTGCCAACGAGCCGGTCGAGATTCCCGAAGGCCTGAAGCTGGCCGATACCCTTGCGCACATCATCCTGCGCGCCTGCGCCCACGATCCGGCCTCGCGCTACGCCAGCGCCGCCGAGATGCGCAAGGAACTGGAAGGCTGGCTCGACACCAGCGGCATGGCTGGCGACGATGTGGAGGACAGTGCCAAGCAGAGCACGCTGGCTTTCCTGCTACGCCGCATGCGCCACAAGTCGGACTTTCCCGCCTTGTCGGATTCGGTGGCCGCGATCAACAAGCTGACCAGCTCCGACAAGGAGAACATCAGCTACCTGTCCAACACCATCCTGCGCGACTTCGCGCTGACCAACAAGATCCTGCGCATCGTCAATGCCGCCCACTACCGCCAGTCGGGCGGCGGCCAGATCAGTACTGTGTCGCGCGCCGTCGTGGTGCTCGGCTTTGACGCCATTCGCAATATCGCCATTACCGTGCTGCTGTTCGAGCACATGCAGGACAAGGCCAACGTCAAGGATCTGCGAGAAGCGTTTCTGCGCGCCAACCTGGCCGGCATGATCGGCCGTGACACCAGCAAGCTGTGCCTGCCGCGCGCTGGCGAAGAAGCCTTCATCTGCTCGCTGTTCCAGAGCTTGGGCGAGCTGCTGGCGCAGTTCTATTTTCCCGAGGAGGTTGATCAGGTACGGCGCCTGATGGCCCAGAAGGAGGTCAGCATCCATCACGCCTCGGCGCAGGTGCTGGGCCTTTCCTT